>DAIOGP010000022.1:1911-10847 GCA_036745135.1 Solirubrobacteraceae bacterium | reverse complement strand
AAGGTCACGACGTACCAGCCCTCGCGGCCGTTCATCAGCGCGTAGGGCTCCACGAGCCGCTTGGAGAACTCGTCCTCGTTCTCCTTGTAGTAGTCCATCTCGAGCATGCGCCCCTGGGCCACGGCGCGCGAGACGGTCGCGACGACCGCGGGCTCCTCGCCGGCCGCGGCCGCGACCTGCAGGCCCTCGCGCACCGGGTCCTCGCCGAGCGCGGCGACGATCTTGTCGCGGGCGGAGGCGAGCGAGCCGGCGGGGATGTGCTCGCCGATCAGGTCGATCGCGGCGATCAGCGCCTTGGCCTCGACGGGCAGCAGCCGCGCCGGGCGCGCGAAGTTGTCGCTGTAGGGCTCGGGGTCGACCTCGACCTCGCCGCTGTCGTCGAGCACCTCGGCGTAGAGGACGTAGGAGCCGCCGCCGAAGTTGACGACGTTGAGGACGCTGATGTCCTCGCGCAGCTCCTGGTCGGAGACCTGCAGCGTCTCGCACAGGTCCGCCAGCTTGACGCGCCGGCTCTCGCGACCGGCCTGGATCAGCATCGACGCGAGCGTGACGAGGCGCGCGAAGCGCTCGGGCCGGATCGCGACCTCGCCGCGGCCGTTGCCGTTGGCGTCGGGCTCGCGCGCCGGCGCCCGGGCCTGGCTCGCGCGCGCCGAGGGCTTTACCTCCGCGGCCTGCACGGGCCCGGTCGAGTGGCGCTCGATCAGCAGCGCGACGCGGTCGGCGAGCTCCTGCGCGAGCGCGGGCGGCCCCAGGATCCGCGCGTGCTCGCCCAGGCCGAGCGCCCAGGCGATCAGCAGGCGCGCGTTGCCGTAGGCGGTCGAGAACACCTTGCCCTTGCCCTTCGGCGCGGGCTTCAGCTCGCCGTAGGCGCCGAAGTGGCGCTCGACCTGCCACGCGATCCGGTCGGCGATCCAGACCTCGGCGGTGCCCAGCTCGTCGCCGAGCTGCCACGGCATGCGGCTCGAGTAGTCGCGCGGGTCGAACTCGTCCGGGCGCTGGAAGTCGTGCTCGGCCTTGCTCGCGTAGGAGACCTTGCCGCGGATCCGCGAGAGGCGGAAGACGCGCACGTCGTCGCGCTCGTGCGAGTGGCCGACGAGGTAGAACTGCCCGCCCTGGAAGAGGAGCCCATAGGGGTCGACCTTGCGCGCGCCGACCTCGTCGCGCTCCATCGTGTAGTACTCGAACTCGATCGTCTTGCGGCGGTAGATCGCGGTGTCGATCTTGGCGAGCCGCTGCGAGACGTCGCGCCCGCCCGCGGCCGCCGTGATGCCCAGCGCGACCGAGCGCTGCTCGGGCGCCTCGAGCGGGCTCGGCCGGCCCCAGCAGATCTGCTGCAGCGCGAGGCGCAGCGGCTCGGCGTAGGCGAACTCGCCGTCGAGCAGCACGAGCGCCGTCTGCAGCGCGGCGAGCTCGGCGTCGCTGAACGCGATCGCGGGGAGGTGGAAGTTCTCGGGCGGCAGCGAGTAGTTCTCCTGCTCGTAGAAGGCGTCCCCGGGGCGCTCGACGGTCAGCTCGATGCCGAGCGAGTCGAGCTCCGCGCGGTCCGCGTAGAAGCGCCGCGCGAACGCGTCCTCGTTCATCTCGCTGTAGCCCTCGACGTCGCGCCGGATCTCGAGCGCCGTGACCGGCCGGCGCTCGGCCATCAGGTACGAGATCAGCGAGAGCTGACGGATGAGCTTCTCGGTGTCCTTCGCCATGCGGCGGACAGGTTAGAAGGGGGGCTGTCCCGGGCGGCGCGCCGACCTCGGGGGAACCCGCTCTTTGCGATCTTCGCGCGGCCGGCGTGGGCCGGCGGGCCGGCGCGGGCCGCGCGGGTCGGTCAGGCCGCGGCGCGAGCGGCGAAGTAGGCGCCGCCGCCGAGCGCGCGATCGAAGCTCGACCACAGCTGCCCGTCGGGGAGCTCCTTCTCGATGCGGTCGAAGCTGCCCAAGCGCCCGCCGAGGTTGTCGATCATGTGGACGAGCGTGGCCTCGCGGGTCGCGGGGACGACCGGGCTGCCGTGCTCCAGCGAGCCGTGGTGGCTGAGGATGATGTGCAGGACCGCCTGGGCGAGCTCGGGCGGAAAGCCCGCGAGGTCCTCGATCGCGCGGCGGACGCGGTAGTAGCCGAGCGGGATCTCGCCCTGCAGGCGGCCGGCGTCGCTGAGGTCGATCGCGCGACCGTCGCTCGCGTAGGCGTCGAGCTTGCCGATGTCGTGCAGCAGCGCGCCGGTCACCGCGACGTCGCGGTCGATGCCGGGGAAGGTGGCCGAGATCGCGCTCACGGACTGCGCCACGGTCAGGCAGTGCTCGAGCAGCCCGTGGCGGTAGGCCTGGTGGTAGTACTTGGCCGCCGGCGCGTCGCGGAACAGCGCCCACAGCTCCGAGCGCTCGCCGAACACGGCGTCGAGCAGCTCGCGCAGGTGCGGGTTCTGGATCGTCGCGAGCAGCTCGCGCAGGTCGACCTCCATCTGGTCGGCGCTGCGGGGCGGGCCGTCGAGCAGGTCCTCCGCGCGGTACTCGCTCGGCGCGGCGGGGCGCGCGGAGCGCAGCGTGAGCTGCGGCCCGTAGCGCGGATGGACCTCGTAGCGGCCGGTCACCCACACGGCGGCGCCGGGCTCGGCCGAGCCCTGCAGCGCGGCGATCCCGTCCCAGACCATCGCGGTCAGCGCGCCCGTGCGGTCGCCGAGCTTGAGGCGCAGGTACTCGCCGCCGTCGCGCTTGTGGCGCACCTCGCGCTCGCGCACGAGCAGCGCCTGATCGACCTCCTGGCCATCGACGAACTCGCGTACGAACATGGATCGAAGGTAGCGGCGCTCGCGGACGGCTAGCCTTGCCCTGACCGACCGGCGGCGATTCCCAGGAGGTGGCACGGAGATGGAGCGAACGGCGCTGATCACCGGCGGCACCGGGGGCCTCGGGACCGCGGTCGTCGAGGCGTTCCTGGCCGACGACTGGCGCGTCGTCGTGCCGTGGATCGAGCCGCGTGAGCGCGACCGGCTGCCCGCGACCGAGGGCCTCGAGCTGGTCGAGGCCGACCTGTTCGAGCTCGAGTCCGTCGCGGGCGTGGTCGAGGTCGCGGCGCACGCGCCGAGCGCGCCGCTGCGCGCGGTCGTCAACCTGGTCGGCGGGTTCTCTGCGGGCGGGCGCGTGCACGAGACGCCGCTCGAGCACTTCGAGCGCCAGTTCGCGCTCAACCTGCGCCCGACCTACCTGGTCACCGCCACGGCCGTGCCGCACCTGATCGACGCGGGCGGCGGCTCGATCGTGTGCGTCTCGACGCGTGCCGCGCTGCAGCCGTTCTCGGGCGCCGCGGGCTACATCGCCTCGAAGGCCGCCGTGATCGCGTTCACCCAGGCGCTCGCGGTCGAGTACCGCGAGGAGGGCGTCCGCGCCAACGCGATCCTGCCGAGCGTGATCGACACCCCCGGCAACCGCGCCGGCCAGCCCGATGCCGACCCCGAGCGCTGGGTGAAGCCCGCGCAGATCGCGGCGACGATCGGCTTCCTCTGCTCGGACGCGGCGGCCGCGATCAGCGGCGCGGCCGTGCCGGTGTACGGCCGCGCCTGACGGCCGCCCCGGCGGCCGCCGCTGCTGGAGCGCTACGGTCGCAGGAGGCGAACCGAGCGAGCGAGGAGGTCGGACCGTTGCTGGAGCGCAGGTGGTGGGCCCTGATCGCGGTCTGCCTGGGCACGTTCATGCTGCTGCTCGACATCACGATCGTGAACGTCGCGCTGCCGGACATCCAGCGCGCGCTGGGCTCGAGCTTCGCCGACCTGCAGTGGGTCGTCGACGCCTATGCGCTGACGCTCGCGGCGCTGCTGCTGACCGCAGGCTCGCTGGCGGACATCTTCGGCTCCCGGCGCGTGTTCGTCGTCGGGCTCGGCCTGTTCACCGCGGCCTCCTTGCTGTGCGGCCTGGCGAGCTCGCCGCTGTTCCTGAACCTGGCGCGCGGCGCCCAGGGGATCGGGGGCGCGGCGATGTTCGCGACGTCGCTCGCGCTGCTCGCGCAGGAGTTCCAGGGGCGCGAGCGGGGCACGGCCTTCGGCGCGTGGGGCGCGACGATCGGCGCCGCGGTGGCGATCGGCCCGCTCGTCGGCGGCGCGCTCACGGACGGCCTGGGCTGGGAGTGGATCTTCCTCGTCAACGTCCCGATCGGGATCGGGACGATCGCGCTCACGCTCGCGCGCGTGCGCGAGTCGCTGCAGCGCCACCGGCACGGGGTCGACTGGCCCGGCGCGGTGACGTTCTCGGGCTCGCTGTTCCTGTTCGTCCTCGCGCTGATCCGCGGCAACGCGGACGGCTGGACGAGCACGTCGATCATCGCCCGCTTCGCCGGCGCGGCCGTGCTGATGACGGCGTTCATCGTGATCGAGCGCCGCCGCGCGGAGCCGATGTTCGACGTGATGCTGCTGCGCAAGCCGGCGTTCGCCGGGGCGTCGATCACGGCCTTCGCGCTCTCGGCGTCGATGTTCTCGATGTTCCTCTACCTGACGCTCTACATCCAGAACGTGCTCGGCTACAAACCGCTGCAGGCGGGCCTGCGCTTCCTGCCGATCACGCTCGTGTCGTTCTTCGTCGCGCCGTTCGCGGGCCGGCTCACGACGCGCCTGCCGATCCGCGCGATGCTCGGCGGCGGCCTCGTGCTCGTCGGGCTCGGGCTGCTGCTGATGCACGGCCTCACGCCGGGCTCCAGCTGGACCGCGCTCGTGCCGGGGTTCGTGTGCGCCGGCGCCGGCATCGGCCTCGTCAACCCGACGCTCGCGACGGCCGCGATCGCCGTGGTCGAGCCCCAGCGCAGCGGCATGGCGTCCGGCATCAACACGACCTTCCGCCAGGTCGGCATCGCGACCGGCATCGCGGCCCTGGGCGCCGTCTTCCAGCACCGCGTCGTCGGCAAGGCCGATGCGCTCTTCGCCGCGATCCCCGGCCTCGGGAGCCGCGCGGGCGACCTGGCGCAGCTGGTCGGCACGGGCGGCACGCGCCAGGCGATCGAGGCCGCGCCCGCGCCGCTGCGCGGGGCGGTCGGCGCCGCGACGCGGCAGGCGTTCGTCGGCGGCCTCAACGAGATCCTGCTGATCGCGATGGCGGTCGCCTTCGCGGGCGCGGTGGCCGCGCTGCTGCTCGTCCGCGGGCGCGACTTCGTCGCCTCGGGCGCGCCGGCGCACGCCGGCGCCGAGGAGGCGACCGCGGCGGCCTGAGGGCGGCCCCGCGGTCCGCCCTCCCTACAGTCCGGCCCGTGGCGCCCCCGCTCCCTCCGGACATCGTCCGGCCCTCCGTCCCGACCCCGTTCGCGATCGGCGCGGACAACGCCTACCTGATCGAGGGCACGCCGCTGACCCTGATCGACCCGGGTCCCAACACCGGCGACGCGCTGCAGGCGCTCGAGGCGGGCCTCGCGGCGCGCGGGCGGCGCGTCGAGGACGTCGAGCTCGTGCTGCTGACGCACCAGCACCACGACCACGTCGGGCTCGCCGGGCAGGTCAGGGAGCGCTCGGGCGCGCAGGTCGCGGGCCTGGTCGAGCTGCAGGCGTTCCTCGCCGACTTCGACGCCTCGATGGATCTCGACGACGCCTACGCGGTCGCGCTGATGCGCCGCCACGGGATCTCCGCCGAGGTCGCCGAATCGCTCGACGCGGCCTCGCGCGCGATGCGGCGCTTCGGCGGCGGCGTGCGCGTCGACCGCCCGCTCGCGGACGGCGACCGCATCGAGCTCGGCAGCCGGACGCTCACGGTCCACGCGCGGCCGGGGCACAGCCCGACCGACACGCTCTTCCACGACGAGGCGACCGGCCTCCTGATCGCCGGCGACCACCTGCTCGAGCGCGTCTCGTCGAACCCGGTCGCGCACCCGCGCCCGGGCGTCACCGATCCCGTGCGCGCGGCGCGCGCGGCCGACCGGCGGCGCCCCCTGCTCGAGTACCTCGAGTCGTTCCGCAGGACGCGCGCGCTCGAGGCCGGGCTGATCCTGCCCGGGCACGGGGACCCGTTCGGCGACCACCGCGCGCTGATCGCCGAGCGCGAGGCGATGCACGCGCGCCGCGCCGAGCGGATCTACGGCCTGATCGACGGCGAGGCCACCGCCGCGGCGATCGGCCGCGCGCTGTGGCGGCGGATGGCGGTCACGCAGACCTACCTCGCCCTGTCCGAGGTGATCGGCCACCTCGACCTGCTCGCGGCGCAGGGCCGCGTGCGCGAGGTCGAGGACGCCGGCGGCGAGCTCGTGCGGCCGGCGCGGAGCTAGTGGTCCACTAGGCGGCTCCGGCGTGGGTACCCTGTCGCGATGCTCGCGCGCCGCTCGATCGCGTTCGTGACGCTCGTCGGCGCCCTCGCCGCCGGGCCGTCGCTCGCCGCCGGGCAGGACGTGCAGACGATCGGGCAGGGCGTGCGCGCGGGCGGCGTCGACCTCTCCGGGCTCACGATCGAGCAAGCGGCGGCGCGGCTCGACAAGCAGCTCGCGCCACGGCTGCAGTCGCCGGTGCAGGTGAGCACCGCGGGGCGCAGCTTCACGCTCGCGGGGGCGGAGGCGGGCGTGCGCTTCGACGCCGCTCGGACCGCGCAGCGCGCGTACAACGCCGGCCGTGACGCGCCGCCGCCGCCGACCGACGGCTCGAGCGCGGCGCCGGTGATCGTCCCGCTCGTGCTCGCCCACAGCGCGCGCGCCGTGCGGGCGTTCGCCGAGCGCCTCGCGCAGCAGACCTCCCGCGCGCCTGCGGACGCGACGCTGCGCATCACGCTGGCGAAGATGGTGCGCCGCAAGCCGCGCTTCGGGCTGCGCCTCAACGCCGCGCGCCTCGCCGCCAAGCTCGACGCGGTGCTCGACGACCCGACGCTCGCGCGCACGCTGCGGCCGCGGCGCGGGCGCGTGCACCCGGCCGTCGGGCTGCGCGGCCTCGCCGCCAAGTACCCGACGGTCCTGACCGTCGATCGCGACCACTTCAAGCTGCGGCTCTTCAAGCGGCTGCGGCTCGTGCGGACCTACGGGATCGCGGTCGGTCAGGCGGGCCTCGCGACGCCGGCCGGGCTGTTCCGCATCGCCGACAAGCAGGTCAACCCGGCGTGGCACGTGCCGCGCAGCCCGTGGGCCGGCTCGCTCGCCGGCCAGACGATCCCGGGCGGGGTGCCGAGCAATCCGCTCAAGGCCCGCTGGCTCGGGATCGCGCAGGGCGTCGGCATCCACGGCACGGCCGAGGACTGGTCGATCGGCTCGCGCGCCTCCCACGGCTGCATCCGCATGCACGTCGGCGACGTCATCAACCTCTATCCGCGCGTGCCGGTCGGCACGCCGGTGCTGATCCGCTGAGCGTGGCGCCGGGGCTGCCCGCGCACGTCCGCGTCGCGATCGTCGGCAGCGGCTTCGCGGGGCTCTGCATGGCGATCCGCCTCAAGCAGGCGGGGATCGACGACTTCCTCGTCTTCGAGCGCGGCGACGACGTCGGCGGCACCTGGCGCGACAACAGCTACCCGGGTTGCGCCTGCGACGTGCCGTCGCACCTCTACTCGTTCTCGTTCGAGCCCAATCCCGACTGGAGCCGGACCTTCTCGCCCCAGCCCGAGATCTGGGACTACCTGCGCCGCTGCGCGGACACCTACGGGATCACGCAGCACGTGCGGCTCGGCCACGAGGTCGAAGCGGCCACGTGGGACGCCGCGCAGCGCCGCTGGAGCGTCGTGACCTCGCGCGGCGCGCTGACGGCGGACGTCGTCGTCATGGGCGTGGGCGCGCTGAGCGAGCCGTCGCTGCCGGCGCTCCCCGGGCTCGAGGACTTCGCCGGGACGGTCTTCCACTCGGCGCGGTGGAACCACGACCACGACCTGAGCGGCGAGCGCGTCGCCGTGATCGGGACCGGCGCCTCGGCGATCCAGTTCGTCCCGCGGATCCAGCCGCACGTCGGCCGCCTGCACCTCTTCCAGCGCAGCGCGCCGTGGATCGTCCCGCGGCCCGATCGCCCCGTGACCGCGCTCGAGCGCCGGCTCTACCGGGCGCTGCCGGCGGCGCAGCGCCTGGTGCGCGACTGGATCTACTGGACGCGGGAGTCGCTCGTCGTCGCCTTCCGCCATCCGCGGCTGATGACGGTCAGCCAGCGCCTCGCGCTGCGTCACCTGCGTCGCCAGGTGCCGGATCCGCAGCTGCGCGCGCGGCTCACGCCGAGCTACCGCATGGGTTGCAAGCGCATCCTGCTCTCCGACGACTACTACCCCGCGCTCACGCAGCCGAACGTCGACGTCGTCGCGGACGGGATCCGCGAGGTTCGCCGCGGCTCGATCGTCACGACGGACGGCGTCGAGCGCGAGGTCGACACGATCATCTTCGGGACCGGCTTCCGCGTCACGGACATGCCCGCCGCGCAGCTGGTTCGCGGCGCGGACGGCGCGCTGATGGCGGACCTCTGGCACGGCAGCCCGCGGGCCTATCTCGGCACGAGCGTCGCGGGGTTCCCGAACCTGTTCATGCTCGTCGGCCCGAACACCGGCCTCGGCCACAACTCGATCGTGTTCATGATCGAGTCGCAGGTCGCGTACGTGATGGATTGCCTGCGCTTCATGGGCGAGCACGGCATCGCGACGGTCGACGTGCGGCCCGAGGCGCAGCGCACGTTCAACGCAGAGCTCCAACGCCAGATGCGCGGGACGGTGTGGATGACCGGCGGCTGCAGGAGCTGGTACCTCGACGCGACCGGCAGGAACGCGGTCCTGTGGCCGCGCTCGACGTGGGGCTTTCGCCGGCGGACGCGGCAGTTCGATCCCACCGCCTACGCGCTGGAGCCCCGGGCTAGCAGCCGGCCGCCGGCCCGGGCGGCGCAAGCCGCGTGACTCGCGCCGCCCACCGGCCGCCGACTCGGGCGACGCGAGCCGCTTGACTCGCGCCGCCCACGGCCACGCCTAGGCGGTCTGCTTCACGCCGCCCGCGAGGCGCTTGGAGATCGTCTCGAGCTTCGCGAGGGCCTGCTCCTCCTG
>DAIOGP010000022.1:0-1811 GCA_036745135.1 Solirubrobacteraceae bacterium | reverse complement strand
CGCCCGCGAGGCGCTTGGAGATCGTCTCGAGCTTCGCGAGGGCCTGCTCCTCCTGGTGGAGGTTCTCCTGCAGCAGCGTCGCGCACTCGCGCTCGCCGAGCGCCTCGGCCATCGTGACGAGGCCCGAGTAGGCGGCGATCTCGTAGTGCTCCGTGCGGGCGCCGGCGCCCGTGAGGAACATGTCGCGGATCTCCGGCGAGGGGTCGGACTCGCTCATGAACACGTCGTGCTCGGTCTTGATCCCCTCGATGCCGGGGCAGCGCTCGGCCTTCGCCTGCTCGCCGAGCGACTCGAACACCCGCTCGAGGTTCTCGACCTGCTGCTTGGTCTCGTCGAGGTGCTGCTCGAAGCCCGCCCGGAGCTCCTCGTCGGAGGCCTCCTGCGCGAGCTTGGGCAGGGTCTTGACGAGCGTGTTCTCGGCGTAGAGCACGTCGCCGAGCTCGTGGACGAAGAGCGCGCGCGGATCTGAGAGCTTGGGCATGTCGGTTGCCTTCCTGTTGGGTACGAGCGTGCCCCGTACCCCCGGGCGAGCGGTTCTGAACGGGCGCTTCGTGAACGACCTCTCACGCGCGCCTTAGCGCGCTCCTACGTTGCGGGCCGATAGTTGGCGCACGATGGCATCGCTCGAGTCGCCCCTGACGACGCCGCCGATCGGGTCGCCACGGCGGAGCCTGGCGGCGGCGCGACTGCGGGCGGCCCGCGCCAAGTTCACGCTGGCGACCGTCGGCGGGCTCGTGTTCGTCGCGGCACTCGGGCTTGCGCGCGGTTCGCACGCGAGCAACCCGAAGCACCGGGCGCGAGCGCTCGCCGCGCCGCCGCGGTTCGTCGACGCGGTGAACCGGAACCTGCTCCAGGCCGGCGTCCTCGCACCGGCGCAGGCCCCGCCCGAGGCGCAGACGAGCGTGTCGTGAGCTCCGTGCAGCGCTTCTGCGCGATGGGCTGCGAGGCCGTCGTGGGTGGCGCCACCACGGCCGAGCGCCGCGCCGTGCTCGCGCTGCTCGAGCAGCGCGAGCGGACCTTCAGCCGCTTCCAGCCGGATAGCGAGCTTCGCCGCGTCAACGCCTCGCCGCGGCCCGCCGTGCACGTCTCGGCCACCTTCGCCGCCGCGGTCGCGGCGGCCCTCGACGCAGCCGCGGCGACCGACGGTCGCGTCGATCCCACGCTGCTCGATGCGATCGAGCACGCCGGCTACGACGCCGACTTCGCCACGCTGCGCCCCGACCCGCGGCCGCCCGGCGCGCCGGCGCCGAGCGCGCGCGTCGGCGTGCGGCTGGCCGGGCGCGTGCTCGTGCGACCACCGGGGACGCGCCTGGACCTCGGCGGCGTCGTCAAGGCGCTGGCGATCGACGACGCGCTGGCGCTGCTCGCCGGCCCGGGCTTCGTCTCGCTCGGGGGCGACCTGGCGACGCGCGGCCCGCTCGACGTGGCGCTGCCGCGCGGCGGCGCGGTGCGGCTCGAGCGCGGCGGCCTCGCGACGAGCGGCTCGAGCGGTCGGCGCTGGTCGCGCGGCGGCGAGGCGCAGCACCACCTGATCGATCCGGCCACCGGTCGCCCGGCCACGTCGCCCTGGGCGGAGGTCACGGTCTGCGGCGCCACCTGCCTGGCGGCCGACGTCGCCGCCAAGGCGGCGTTCCTGCTCGGCGCGCAGGGGCCCGAGTGGCTCGACCGCCGCGGCCTTCCGGGCCGCTTCGTCGCAGCGGACGACGCGATCCTCGAGAACGCGAGCTGGCGCGCGGGCGCCGCGAGGGCCGCGGCGTGCACCTGACCTCGAGCCCGATCGACTGGTACGCGGCGCGCGCCGGCGGCGTCGT
>DAIOGP010000021.1:8464-11508 GCA_036745135.1 Solirubrobacteraceae bacterium | reverse complement strand
CGTGCTCGCCGGCCGCGACCGCGTCGGCGCCGGCGGCGATCAGCTCGGCGAGCTCGCGGTCGAGCAGGCCCAGCTCGGCGTTGACGCGCGCCGCCGCCCCCTTGATGCGGCCGAGCCAGCGGACGACGGCGCCGGGGATCGGCTCGCCCGAAACCGGGAAGTTCGCGACCGCCTTCGTCGTCTCCCCGCCCCACAGCTGCTCCTGCACGGCCATGCCCGCCTCCGTCGTCGATTTCCCTGAACGCTACTCAACGGGCGGCGGTGCGGATGGCGCGAGCAAGGCGCCCTCAGCCGCAGAACGCCGCGAGCTCGCGCGCGACGCCGACCGGGTCGTCGTAGGCGATCAGGAAGCCGGTCCCCGAGAGGACGCGCAGCTGCGCGTCGGGCAGGCGGCGCAGCGCCTCCTCGGCGAGCCCCAGCGGATGGCGCTCGTCCTCGTCGGCCCACAGCAGCAGGACCGGCATCGACAGCCGGGGATAGGCGTCGAGCAGCTCGCGCTGCGCGTGCAGCGGCCAGCGCGCGGCCGCGCGCGCCCACGAGCGCGCGCGGTTGCCGTTGCCGCCGAGGTCCGCGACGGCGTGGCGCACGAGGTCGACCGCGGCGGGGTTGCCGCGCGCGGAGAGGCGCTCGCCCAGCGACGGCCGGGCGGCCAGGCGCGCTCCGTGGGAGAGCACGCGATCGAGCCCTGGCACTGCGGCCGCGCGCGCCGACCACGCGAGCGCGCGGCGCCGGCCGGCGCGCGCGGTCGGACCGTGCATGCGGTTGGGCATCAGCACGAGCCGCTCGGGCGTCACCTGGTTGGTGAGCACGGCGCGCAGCAGGATCTCGGCGCCGGCCTCGTGGCCGCCGAGCAGCGGCCGTGGGCCGAGCGCCTCGCGGCAGAACCCGGACATCACCTCGGCGAGCCACTCCAGCGAATAGGGGTAGCGCGGACGGTCCTCGGAGTCGCCGTGCAGCGGGAGGTCGGGGAGCACGAGCCGGAAGCGGTCGCGCAGCCCCTCGACCACGGGCTCGAACTCGCGGTGCGAGAGGCCGGCCGAGTGCAGCAGCGCGAGCGGCGGGCCGGTGCCCGCCTCGCGGTAGGCGACGCGCGCGCCGTCCGGGTGGTGGTACAGCCGCAGCCTCATCCGCTGCCGGTCCCGGCCGCGAGGCCGCGCGCGAACGCGCTGCGCCGCGCCGACGGCACGCCGTCGATCCCGGGCGTCTGCTCGAGACGCCGTACGAGCTCGACGTGGATCCCGCTCGTGTGGCGCGCACCCCGCCGCGCCGCGCCGATCAGGTAGCCCAGCCGCAGCGCGGCGGCGTCGCTGGCCGGGACGCTCGTCATCAGCCGCCCGGCGACCGCGGTCCAGATCGCGCCCACCGACTGCAGGTCGCCGTCGCTGCGAGCGCGCGCGACGCAGGTGGAGATGGCCTCTCCTCCGGGGAGGCGCACGGTCGCCGGAGCGCCGCCGAGCGCGCGCTCGAGCACGCGCTCGCCGTCGTTCACGCAGGCTGTGGGCAGCTTCTCGCTGTGGGCGCCGCAACCGCTCGCCGCGAGCGCCGCGGCAGCCGCTGCGGCCAGGGCGAGCGCGCGTGGGCGGAGCATGAGCGCATCGTAGAGTGGCGCGCGTGCCCGGACGCTCGCCGTATGACCGCAGGATCCTCGGGCTCGCGCTGCCGGCGCTCGGCGCGCTGGCGGCCGAGCCGCTCTACGTCCTCTGCGACACCGCGATCGTCGGCCACCTCGGCACGCCGCAGCTCGCCGCGCTGGCGCTCGCCGGGGCGCTGCTCGCCACGGGCTTCAACGTCTTCAACTTCCTCACCTACGGGACGACCGCGCAGGTCGCGCGCTACCACGGCGCGGGCGACGAGCGCACGGCGGGCGAGCTCGCCGCGCAGGCGCTGTGGCTCGCGCTCGCGATCGGCCTCGCGCTGCTCCTGCTGACGCTCGCGCTCGCCGCGCCGGCCGTCGCGTTGATGGGCGGCGAGGGCCGCACGGGTCACCTCGCCACCACCTACCTGCGCATCTCGGCGCTCGGGATGCCGGCCGTGATGCTCGCGCTCGCCGGTCAGGGCTACCTGCGCGGGATCCAGAACCTGCGCACGCCGCTCGTGATCGTCGTCGTCGCGAACGTCGTCAACGTCGGCCTCGAGCTGCTGTTCGTCTACGGGTTCCGCTGGGGCGTCGCCGGCTCGGCGTGGGGGACGGTGATCGCGCAGCTCGGCATGGGCGCGGCGTTCGCGCGCCTGCTGCTCGCCGCGCCGGCGCGCGAGCGGCGCCCGCGCACGGCGCTGATGCTGCCGCTCGCCCGCATCGGTGGCGACATCTTCGTCCGCTCGAGCGCGCTCCTGCTCTCCTTCACCGTGGCGAGCGCCGTGCTCGCGCGGATCGGCGCCGCGTCGCTCGGCGCGCACCAGATCGCGTTCCAGCTGTTCGTCTTCCTCGCGCTCGTGCTCGACGCGATCGCGATCGCCGGCCAGGTGATGATCGGCGGCATGCTCGGCGCGGGCGACGCCGACGGCGCGCACGCTGCCGCACGGCGGATGCTCGGCTGGTGCCTGGTGTTCGGCGGCGCGCTCGCGGCGGCGCTGCTGGCCCTGTCGGGCGTGCTGCCACGCGTCTTCACGAGCGACCCGGCGGTGATCGACCAGGCGCACGCCGTGTGGCCGTTGTTCGTGCTGATGCAGCCCGCGGCGGCCGTCGTCTTCGGCCTCGACGGCATCCTCATCGGCGCCGGCGACACCCGCTTCCTCAAGTGGGCGATGGTCGCCGCCGCGCTCGTCTACGTCCCGATCGCGCTGCTCGCGCTCGCGCTCGGCTGGGGGATCGTCGGCGTGTGGTGCGGGCTCCTCGCGCTCGTCGGCGTCCGCCTCGCGACGGGCTACGCCCGCTTCGCCGGCCGCCGCTGGGCGATCACCGGCATCCCGGCGCGGACGTAGGGCGGCAGACGACAGCTTCTGGGAATCGGTGCGCCGGCGGGAATCGGGGCGCCGGCGGCCGCTCAGTTGGCAGTTGACAGTTGACAGGTGACAGTTGACAGGTGACAGTTGACAGGTGACAG
>DAIOGP010000021.1:1342-8364 GCA_036745135.1 Solirubrobacteraceae bacterium | reverse complement strand
TGGCAGTTGACAGTTGACAGGTGACAGTTGACAGGTGACAGTTGACAGGTGACAGCTGATAGCTGGTACCTGGCGGACGACCGACGACCGACGACAGACGACAGACGACAGACGACAGACGACAGACGACAGACGACAGAGCGGTGCCCCAGCGTCTCTTTACCGTGAGATGACCCGGCGGCGTCGGCCGTCGCAAGAGCGCCGACGTCGGCTCTGGCGGTCCGGGCGATGGCCGATAGTTCGGAGATGCGAGTTCTCGCCGTGGTCTGTGCCGCGCTGGTGAGCGGCCTTGCGCTGTGGGCTTGCCGAGGCGATCGAAGCGGCGGGGCGGCTCTGCGCGCAGCCAGGGAGAAGTCCGTCGGGGCGCGCTACCTGGTGGTCTCCGAAGGCGGTGGACGCCAGACCCTCTTCTCCCCGAGGCTCACGGTGATTCGACGTCACGGACGCGTCATCAGCTGGGCGACGGCGGCCGAGGAGTTCGGTCTGCGCAAGGGCGAGCGCTGCTATGTCCGCAGCACCGACTTCAACCGTGACGACCTCCGCCAGCTCCGTGAGGGGGCGTGGCCTGCGCGGTTTCCCGACCCGGATGTCGAGATGCGGGACGGGGGCCGTGTGCTGGTCGGTCGTGAGCGTCACACGGACTTCGCCGACACTGAGTTCGAGGTGTTCCTGGATGACGCCGGGCGCGCGACCTCGGCTCGTCACAGGTCGGCCAAGTTCGGGGTCATCCCGCCTGGGCGCTGGCAGACCTTGGGCTATCGCTACCCGTCGGCCGCGCAGTTCGCGCGCCTGGCCGGCGGCAGGCCCCGCCCACGCTGCTCCTGAGTGATGGGACGCGCGGCGCGCTCCCGCGCTTCGCGACGCTTCGGCTCACGGCAACGCGACACCAAGAGCAGCGCTGGCGGGTCCCCCGGCGCGCCGCAGGGAGCGCTCAACTGTCAGCTGTCAACTTGGCGTGGCGCCGCCACCCCGCAGCACCACCCCCAGCAACTCCTCCAACTCCGCAACCGTCTCACCCGCGTTGCGGTGGAGCACGGTTGCCATGCCGAGCTCGCGCGCGGGCTTGAGGTTGCCGGGGAGGTCGTCGACGAAGGCGCACGCCGACGGCGGGAGGTCGAGCGCCCGGGCGCCGAGCTCGTAGATGCCCGGATCGGGCTTGCGCATCCCGACCTCGCCCGAGATCACGACGCCGTCGAACAGCTCGGGGAACTGCGAGCGGTCGTAGCGGCCGTGACCCCACGAGTTCGAGATCAGGCCCGTGCGCACGCCGGCGCGCCGCGCCGTTCGCACCGCCGCGAGCATCGTCTCGTCGGGCTCCATGCCGGCGAACATGCGGTCGATCAGCCCGGTCGGCGCCACGCCCAGCAGCGCCGCGAAACGCGGCTCGAACTCCGACTCGGCGAGGACGCCGATCTCGAGCTCGAACAGCAGCCCGCGGGCGCGCTCGTCGGAGAGGAGGAGCTCGCGCACGACGTCGCGCTCGAGCTCCTCGGCGTCGCAGAAGGCCGCGAACGACGCGAACACGTCGCTCGTCAGCACGCCGCCGAAGTCGACCAGCAGGCCGCGATGCGCCCCGTCCGCCGCGCTCATGCCCAGGCGCCCCGCGCGATGGCCCACGCGCGCTCGGCCAACTCGGGCACGCCGACGTCGAAGAGCTGGAGGAACGGGTCGTCCGTCGTGCCGGCGAGTGAGCGCTTGTAGTTGCCCTCCATGAAGACCGCCGCTTTCCAGATCGCGAGCGTCTGGTACCAGCGCACGTCCGACATCGAGCGTCCGCTGCGCTGCTCGTAGCGCGCGATCAGCTCGGCGCGGGTCGGGAAGCCCTCGGCGCGCGTCACGGTCGAGAGGTCGAACATCGTCCCGGTGGGATCGCCGGCCTGCGACCACGTGGCCGTGAGGTAGCCCACGTCGGCGAGCGGATCGCCGATCGTGGCGAGTTCCCAGTCGAAGACCGCCACCAGCCTGGCCGGCGCATCGCGCGCGAGCATCGTGTTGCCGAGTCGGTAGTCGCCGTGGACGATCGTCGCCTCCGGGGATTGCGGCATGTTGTCCGCGAGCCAGCCGGCGACCTGCTCGACGCGCGCGAGCTCGCGGGTGCGGTTGTGCTCCCAGAGCCCGGTGAAGCGGCGCAGCTGGCGCTCGAGGTAGCCGGTCGGCTTGCCGAAGCCCTCGAGCCCGCAGGCTCGCCAGTCGACCGCGTGGATCTCGGCGAGCCCGTCGATCAGCTCATCGGCCACGCGCCGGCGCTCCGCCGGGTTGTCGAGCGCGGTGGGCAGCTCGCTCGTGACGACCACCCCGTCGACGAGCTCCATGATGTAGAACGGCGCGCCGATCACGTCGAGGCTCGCGCAGGCGCAGATCGGTCGGGGGGTGCGAACCTGCGCGTCCTTGACGGCGTCGAGCAGGCGGAACTCGCGCAGCACGTCGTGCGCGGAGGGCGGCAGCGGCGGGCGCGGCGGTCGCCGCAGCACCCACGCCTCGCCGCCCCGGCGGATCACGTAGGTGATGTTCGAGTGCCCGTCGCCGACCGGCTCGGCATCGACCGGCCCGGCTCCGAGCCCCTGCGCGTCGAGGAAGTCCTCGAGCGGCCGGCGCACGAGCAGCGGGGGCAGCTCGAGCGCCGCGGCCTCCGCCGCCGTGTCGACGATCGTCGGCGGTCCCGCCTGGGCGCTCCTCTGCGAGCCTGAGCCTGCGGCCGCCATCGCCGGGCGCATGATAGGCCGCCGCTCGGGAGACGGCCGCCGCGCGAGGCGCGCCGGCCGGACGAGGCCTCGCGCGCGGGCCGCGACCGGGCGCCGCCGCTAGGCTGCGCGCGTGGCACGAGAGCTCTGGCTGCTGCGTCATGGCGAGGCCGAGCCGCACGGGACGCGGGCCGACGCCGAGCGCCGGCTCACCGAACGCGGCGAGCGGCAGTCCCGCGACGCGGGCGCGGCCCTCGCGACGTTGGGAGTCGAGCTGGAGCTGGCGCTCACGAGCCCGCGCGTGCGCGCCGCCGAGACGGCCCGGCTCGCGTGCGAGCAGCTCGGCATCACGTCGTCAGTGCACGAGCCGCTGTCCGTCGGGTTCGACGCCGACGAGGCGAGCGCGCTCGCCGTGGGCCTGTCGGCCGACGGCCGGCTGCTGCTGGTCGGCCACGAGCCGGACTTCTCCCAGGTCGTGCACGACCTCACCGGCGCGCGCGTCGCGCTGAAGAAGGGCGGCATCGCGGTAGTTCGCCTCGAGGCCGGCGCCGCCGAGCTCGTCGCCCTCCTGCGACCCCGCGAGCTGCGCGCGATCGCGGGCTAGCCGCGGTCCGCGGCGCGACGGGCGGAAACGCGGGCAGGCGGGCGGGACGCGCATCGTGCGCGTCCCGCCCGCCCTGTAGCGCGCTCAGTTCAGAGCGGGGAGTGTGCTCGAGGCCGGGCTGCAGCGGTCGCCGCGTGGGCGAGCGAGGAGCCGATGGTCCCGGAGGGGCCGTGCCGGTGACGCTCCGACGAGGTGCACGTGCGAACGTGAGCTGCCGCCCAAGGGGTGGAGCAACAACTCACAGGCGCGGCATCCGCCGCTCCCGACACGAGCTTCATCGGTGACCTCCGGTCGCGGAACTGCTGACGCTACATAAATCGCACGACGTATGCAAGAAGACGGCTAGGATCGTGGCGTGGAGCGTGCCACGGTGTGGCTGTGAGCAGAACCGACGTCACGGGGGAGGGCCAGCCGCCGCGCAAGGACGGCCGCAACCTGCGCGCCGAGCGCACGCGAGCGGCGGTGGTCGACGCGCTGCTGGCGCTCGTGGGGGAAGGCGACCTGCGCCCGACGGCCGACCGGATCGCCGCCCGCGCCCAGGTTTCGCTGCGCTCGGTCTACCAGCACTTCAACGACCTCGAGCGGCTGTTCGGCGAGGCGGCCGATCGCGAGCTGCAGGCGATCGGAGCGCTGCTCGAGCCGGTCGCCGCCGACGGCACGCCCGCCGCGCGCATCGACGCGCTCGCCGCGCAGCGGGCGATCGTGTACGAGCAGGCCACGCCGATGTGGCGGGCCGCCCTGCTCCAGGAGCCCTTCTCGACGGAGATCTCGACCCGGATGGCGTGGATCCGCGCGACCCGTCGCGACGAGATCTCAGCCCTGTTCGCGACGGAGCTCGCCGCGCTGGCGCCGGCCGCGCGCGACGAGGTGGTCGCCGGGCTCGTGGCCGCCGGGTCGTGGGGGACGTGGGAGTCGCTGCGCACGCACCAGGATCTGGCGGTCGACGTCGCGCGCGCTGCGCTGCGCCGGATGTTCGCCGCGCTGCTCGGGGCGTGAGCAGCGCGGCGAACGACTCCGGGCGCCTTACTCGACCGTGACCTTGCCCCACATCCCGCCCACGTAGTGGCCCGGGAGGTTGCAGATCATCGCGTACGTCCCGGCCTTGAGCCGAAACGCCTTGGTCTTCGTCGCGCCGGCGGCCACGTCGGCGATCTCGCCGACCACCGTCGCGCCCTTCGTGTTCTCCTCGTCGACCTCGCCGCCCGGGGTGGGCAGCTTGCCCGGGTCGAGCTTGGTCCGCATCAGCACGAGCTCGTGCTCGACCTTGCCGACGTTCGGCGTCGTGATCTTCACGCGACCCGCCTTGACGGTGACCTCCTTCGGGTCGAACGCGAATTCGCTCATCTTGATCGTGACCGCGCTCGCGGCCGCGGCCGGCGTGGTTGTGGCCGGCGCGGTCGTCGCAGGGGTCGTCGCAGTCGGCGTCGTCTGGGCGGACGTCTTCTCGTTGTTGTTGTCCGAGCCGCACCCGGCGATCACCAGCGCGAGCGCGGCGGTCGCGGGCAGCAGCGCCGCCCTGAGGTTCCGGTGCATGTGTGCCTCCTCATTCATTCCGTTCATGGTTGTCGTTGCATCCTCAAGCGGTACCGGGCGCAGAGCATCCGTGCGCGCTACGCCCCCGCGCTGCGGCGGACTACGCCGTACCCCGTGCGGGCGCCGTAGCATCGGTTTCGTGCCCGAGCTGCCCGAGGTCGAGATCGTCGTTCGCCGGATCGGCGCCGCGTTGGCCGGCGCCGAGGTCGAGTCGACGCTCGCGCCCGGCATCAACTCGCTGCGGACGTTCGACCCGCCGCTGCAGACGCTCGCAGGGGGCTACGTGCTCGGCGCGCGCCGACGCGGCAAGCTCCTGATCGTCGAGTTCGAGGGCGGGCTCGCGCTGCTCTTCCACCTGATGTCTGCGGGCCGGCTGCAGCTCTACGACAAGCGCGCCGGGCTGCGCGACCGCACCTCGCGCGTCCTCGTGCGGATCGCCGACGGCCGCGAGCTGCGCCTGCGCGAGTTCGGCACCCGCCAGGCCGCCTGGGCGAAGCTCCTGCGCGCCGACCAGCTCGCCGCGGATGAGACGCTGGCGGCGCTCGGGCCCGACGCCTGGCCCGCCCCGCCGCCGCTCGCCGAGCTGCTCGCGGCGCCGCGGCCGCTGCACGCGCTGCTCCGCGACCAGCACGTGATCGCCGGCATCGGGCGCTCGTGGGTCGACGAGATCCTGCATGCCGCCGAGCTCTCGCCGTTCAAGCGCGGCGAGGACCTTGCAGCGGAGGAGTCCGAGCGGCTGCGCGCCGCGATGATCGAGCGCCTCGGCGCGGCGATCGAGCACTACGAGCGCACGATCGAGCTCCCGATCCCGGACAAGCTGCCGATGCCGCTGCGCGTGCACCGTCACCAGGGCGATCCGTGCCCGCGCTGCGAGACGAAGCTCGAGGCCGTCTTCTACGAGGAATACGTCATGAGCTATTGCCCGTACTGCCAGACGGAGGGGCGAGTCCTCAAGGACCGGCGCCTCTCACGACTGCTCAAATAGCCACCCTCCAAGGAGAGTCATGACGATGATCGAGCCAGGCGACACGGCACCGGCGTTCACCCTCCCCGACCAGGACGGCAGCCCCGTCGCGCTCGCGGACCTCGCCGGCAAGACAGTCGTCCTCTACTTCTACCCCAAGGCCGATACTCCCGGCTGCACGACCCAGGCCTGCGGCGTGCGCGACCACCGCGCCGAGTACGCGCGCGCCGGCGCGGTCGTGCTCGGCGTCTCGCCCGACCCCGTCGCGAAGCTCAAGAAGTTCGCCGACAAGCACGGCCTCGACTTCCCGCTGCTCGCCGACGCCGACCACGCGGTTGCGACGAAGTACGGCGTGTGGGTCGAGAAGTCGATGTACGGCAAGACATACTGGGGGGTCCAGCGATCGACCTTCGTCATTGACGCTGACGGCACCGTCCGGCACGTGATCCCGAAGGTCAAGCCCGCGACGCACGACGAGCAGGTGCTCGCCGCACTCGGGGATCTCAGCGCGGCCATCTAGCGGCGCGCGCCTCGTTGTGCGCTCCTGCTCTTCCTGTCAGGCGAAAGCGGAAGCGACTTTCGAGCAGCCCGCTCGGCGATGAGTTCGGTCGCGTGCGAGAGTATGGAGCGTCATGTTGAGACGGTTCGACGCCCAACTTCAGAAGGGTGACAACCCAGGCGCGTGGACGTGCGTGGTGATGGACGACGCCGCCGAACTCTTCGGCACCCGGGGACTCGTCAAGATCCGCGGTGCGATCGACGGGGAGGCGTTCGTCGGCGCGCTGATGGCCCAGGGCGACGGCACGCACCGGCTCCCGGTCAAGGCCGCACTGCGAAGGGCGATCGGCAAGGAGGCTGGCGACGTCGTCCGCGTCCGGATCGACGAGCGGATCGGGTAGTCGCCGCTGGCCGCCCAGCGCAGGCGCGCTACCGCAATGAGGCGATAGCAGCGTTGCGGGAGCGTCGTCGCGCCACTGTCGCAACGACGAAGAGCAGGAGTCCGGCTACACGCAGACGGTGATCGGCGGGAGCGGCACCGCACCTGAGCGAAATGCGTGGCATGGGTGCGAGGGGCTGGCACTCCTGCTTTGCATGGAGAGCGGGAGTCGTCCCGTGTCGCCTTGCACGGTGTGGCCTGGGCGACGTCGGCCACCGCCGTCAGACCCCCGCTCTTTGCGCGGTCCGAAGCCTCAAGCTGCGGGAACGGGTGCTCCGCCGAGGTGCTTGCGGCGATACCGTC
>DAIOGP010000021.1:0-1332 GCA_036745135.1 Solirubrobacteraceae bacterium | reverse complement strand
ATGCTAGGAACCGGTCGATGTGGCGGCTATCAGGCGATACCGTCAGCCGATGTCCTTTCGAACGATCTCGCAGAACGACTTCAAGTGGATCACCCGCCCACATGACGAGGGCGAACCGGCGCGCCATGTCGCCGAACTCAGCGAACTGGCCGGGTTCGCCCACACCCGCGCGAACGTGTGGCGGTACGAGCCCGGAGGCCGCGGACGGCGCCATCGACATCCTCATCAAGAAGAGACGTTCGTGGTCCTGGACGGAACGCTGACCATGTACCTAGGCGAGCCGCCTCAACGCGTAGACGTGCAGCGCGGCGAGCTGATCCACGTCGACGCCGGGACGCCGCTCCAGACCGTCAATCACGGAACCGCGGACCTGGTGCTCTATGTCTACGGATGCCCGCCGGAGAACGAGCACGCCGAGCTCCTCGACTCGGTCAGCTAGCGGTCGCACCTCCTTTGGACGAGAAGCACGAGTCCGGCTACGCGGGGACAGCGATAACCGGGAGCGGAACGCAACCTGAGCGAAATGCGCGGTATGGGTGCGAGGGCTGGCACTCCTGCTTTGCATGGAGAGCGACACGCGGAAGGCAACGGATAGGAGCCGCCGTCAGAACGCCCTCACTGCTCCTCAGGCGCCCCGCCGATGCGCCTGACGCGGCCGTTCAGCGATTCGACCTGGCGCCGGGGCGCGTACCTGCGGCTGTGCGATCGAGCATGCTCGCAACGGTAGCCTCGGCGGGATGTTCGATCACGTCGGAATCGCCGTCGCGGACCTCGCCGCGTCCGAGCGCTTCTACCGCACCGTCCTCTCCGTGCTGGGTGCCGAGCCGAGTCGCGCGGACGCCGCGCTCGTCGAGTGGGACGACTGGGACATTGGTCCGACGGACCGCGAGCACCCCGTGACCCGCGGCCTGCATGTCGGCTTCCGCGCGCCGTCCCGCGAGGCCGTGGACGCCTTCTGGCAGGCGGGGATCGACGCGGGCTACCGCGACGATGGCGCGCCCGGCCCGCGCACGGCCTACGGCCCGGACTACTACGGCGGCTTCCTGCTCGACCCGGAGGGCAACAGCGCGGAGGCGGTGCACGCGGAGCGCGCGGCCCCCGTGGCCGACGGCTGCGTCGACCACCTCTGGATCCGCGTCCGCGACCCCGCCGCGTCCAAGCGCTTCTACACGACGATCGCCCCGCACGCCGGGCTGCGGATCGCCGTGGACGAGCCGGACCACGTTCAGGTGGTCGGCGAGAGCTTCAGCTTCTCGCTGATCGATGACGAGCGGCCGCTCACGAAGCACGTCCACATCGCGTTCCCGGCGCAGGACGACGCGACCGTGCGAG
>DAIOGP010000020.1:0-11899 GCA_036745135.1 Solirubrobacteraceae bacterium | reverse complement strand
GGGTGGTTGCGCTCGGTGCGCTCGCCGTGGCCCTCGGCGGGCTGGCGGTCCGCGACGTCGCGGACCGTGAGGCGCGCCTGCGCGGCAGGCTGGGACCGCTCGTGCCCGTGGTCGTGGCGCGGGCCGAGCTGGCGGCCGGCACGCGCGTGCGCGAGGGGCTGCTCGCGGTGCGCCACGTGCCCGAGCGCTTCGCCCCGGTCGACGCGCTGGCGGACCCGCGCGAGCTCGACGGACTGCGCCTGGCCGCTCGCGTCGCGGCTGGCGGCGATCTCCCCGCCGCCGCGCTCGCAAACGACGCGGACCGGACCACGGTCGCACCGATCGTTCCCGGTGTGCGTGTCGTCGACGTGGTCGCGGTCGGCTCGGCGGACCAGCTGCGCCCGGGCGCGCGCGTCGACGTGCTCGTGACGCGCGACGGGCGCGACGGCGCCCCGGGGCGCACGACGATTGCGATCGCCGGCGCCCCGCTGGTCGCGGTGGCGCCCATGGCCGCGGACGCCGACGCGCCCGGCTCGCCGCGCGTCGTCGCGTCGCTGCGCGTGACGCTGCGCCAGGCGGTTGACCTCACCGCCGCGCAGAGCTACGCGCGGGAGCTGCGGCTGCTGGCGCGCGCCCCCGGCGATCGGGGCGCAGGAGATGGCGCGGCCGCGCCGTCGTCGCCGTGATGCGCGGCC
The DNA here is from genome assembly GCA_036745135.1 of Solirubrobacteraceae bacterium. GTDB lineage: Bacteria > Actinomycetota > Thermoleophilia > Solirubrobacterales > Solirubrobacteraceae > DAIOGP01. Next base: position 11,225 of record DAIOGP010000020.1, on the reverse strand, counting down.
GGCTCCGGCTCGCTGCGGACCACGTGCTGAGCGCCCCGCGTCGAGCGGTTTCGAGCGGCGCTCAAGGCGCCGGGGCCTCCGTCCGATGAGGTGGTCATGCCTCGACGCCTGCTCGCCCTCAGCTTCGCCCTGCTCGTGCCCGCCGCGCTGCCCGCCACGGCCGCCGCCGGCACTCCCGCCAAGGTCCCCGTGGTCAAGAGCGTCAGCCCGCTCAAGGCCAACATCGGCGACACGCTGACCGTGAAGGGCGCGAACTTCGTTCCCGGCACCGGCAAGAACACCGTGATCTTTCGCAAGGACGGCGACAAGGCCGTCTTCGTCAAGGCCGGCGCCAGCACGCGGACGCAGCTGAAGGTCGTGCTTCCGCCCAAGCTCGCCGCCTACCTGATCAACGTCAACAACCAGGCTGCGCCGACGCGCTTCCGCCTGCGCGTCATCGGCGCGCGGCTGAGCGCTCGCTACACGCTCGCGAGCGGCTCGCCCGTGATCGGCCCCGCGCCGCTCGCGGAGGGCCCCGGCGTGACGCCGCCGGTCGGCGGCTCGAGCGCCACCGACTGCGACGGCGACGGCACGCCCAACGTGAGCGACACCGGCGACACCGACGGCGACCTGCTGGCGGACAACCTCGAGACCCAGCTCAAGACCGACCCGTGCAAGGTCGACTCCGACGGCGACGGCGTCGAGGACGGCTACGAGTACTACTCCGCCGTGGACCTCAACGGCCGCGTGCTCTCCGGGATGCTCGTCGATCCCGCCGCGCTGCCGTACCCCGCGAAGCGCCCGTACGCGAACCCGCTCGACGGGAGCGACGCGAACGTCGACTTCGACGGCGACGGCCTCGCGCTGCTGCAGGAGTACCAGGCCTGGATCCGCTTCGGCGGCCACCGCCTGCCGCTCCTCTACAGCGACGGCAAGCAGCACAGCATCGATCCCGCCACTGGCGTCGACAGCGTGCTCGGCGACGACGTCAAGGACGTCGACCAGGACGGCCTCGGCAACACGACGGAGGCCAACGGCCGCTTCTCCAGCCGCGCGTGGTGGTCGACCTGGTACACCGAGGAGGTCCTCTACTCCGTGGAGTACGCCGGGCTCGACTGGCTCGATCAGGACACCGACGGCGACGGCGTGCCCGACGGCGCGGACGACATCGACCACGACGGCTTCACCAACGCCGACGAGGCCAGCCGCGCGGTCTACTGGACGCAGCCGTTCAACCCCTGCCTGCCGAACCCGGGCTCCCCGACCTGCTCGACGGCGTTCATGTCGCCGACCGGGATCTGGCCGCCGTTCGACGAGACCACGGAGGAGAAGTACATCCCGCTCTTCCCGGCGTTCGCGCCGAGCCTGCCGCCCGCGCCGCTGCCGTGCCCCGTCCCCCGCTACCACCACTGCGCGCCGAAGGACGCCGCGCCGTGAGGCACGCCGGCTAGCGCCGGCGAGCACGCAGCAGTCGAGGGCGGGCGACCGCCCTCGACGTCGTTGAGGGGCGTCGCGAGGGCGCTCCGGCCGCCGGGGGCGACTTCGGCAGCGGGGCGCACTAGGAGCGAGGATGGACGCCGCCGAGCGCACGCGCGCGCTTGAGATCGTCGCCGCCTCGCTGCGCGAGCGGCTGCTGCGCGACGCGCGCCGCGCCGGAGCGGCGCTGGGCGAGCCCGAGCTCGCGGCGCTCGTGGAGCGCGAGGCGGGCGTGCTGGCCCCCGCCGACCGTGTGGAGCTCGCGCGGCTCGTGCGGGAGCGGGCGTTCGGGCTCGGGCCGCTCGAGCCGCTGCTGGGGGATCCGACGGTCGAGGAGGTGATGGTCAACGGGCTCGCGCCCGTGTTCGTCGAGCGCCGCGGGCGGATCGAGGCGACCGGCGTCGCGTTCGCGAGCGAGGACGAGCTGCGCCACACGATCGAGCGCATCCTCGGACCGCTGGGCCGGCGCGTCGACGAGGCCCAGCCGCTCGTCGACGCGCGCCTGCCCGACGGCTCGCGCGTGAACGTCGTGATCCCGCCGTTGGCGCTCGACGGGCCGACGCTGACGATCCGGCGCTTTCGTCGGCGGGGCTTCGCGCCAGCCGAGCTCGTGGCCGCCGGGACGCTCGACGCCGAGCTGATGGAGCTGCTCGACGCGTGCGTGCGGGCGCGCGCGAGCGTCCTCGTGAGCGGCGGGACGGGCTCCGGCAAGACGACGACGCTGGGCACGCTCTCCGGCTCGATCGACCCGGCGGAGCGCATCGTGACGATCGAGGACGCGGCGGAGCTCAAGCTGCGCCAGCCTCACGTCGTGCGGCTCGAGGCGCGGCCGGCGAACGTCGAAGGGCGCGGCGAGGTCACGATCCGCCAGCTCGTCCGCAACGCGCTGCGCATGCGACCGGACCGGATCGTCGTGGGGGAGGTGCGCGGCGCCGAGGCGCTCGACATGCTGGCCGCGCTGAGCACGGGCCACGAGGGCTCGCTCACGACCGTCCACGCCGGCTCGCCGGAGGAGGCCCTGCGCCGCGTCGAGACGCTCGCGCTGATGGCGGACACGGGACTTCCGCACGCCGCCGTGCGGGAGCTCGTCGCCGGGGCGCTGGACCTGGTCGTCCACCAGGAGCGCGGTCGCGACGGCGTCCGCCGGATCGTCGCCGTCAGCGAGGTGGTTCGGGTCGCGGGCGGCGCCGCGACACGCGAGCTCTACCGCTGGCGCGCCGGGGAGGAGCCGCTGCGCGCTGCTCCCGGCCACGGGCTGGCCGCGCGGCTGGCGCGCAGCGTCGGGCCTGCGGCTGCGCCCGAATGACGCGGGCGACCGTCGCGGCGGGGCTCGCGGGAGCGGCGGCGCCGCTCGCCGCCTGGGACGCGCTCACGCTCGTCGAGGGCGCTCGGCTCGCGCGCGCGTTGGGCCGCCTGCTCGCGCCGTTGCGCCGCGCCGGTCGCGACGGCGACCGGCCGTCCCCGCCGGAGCGCCGCAGGCTCGCGCTGGTCGGCGCCCTCGTGCTCGCGGCGGCGGGCGGCCTGCTCGGCGGCTCGCTCGCCGCCGTTGTTGCCGCGGCCACCGGCCCGGCGCTTGCCGCCGCCGTCGTGCGCGAGCGTCGCCGGCGTCATCGCGCGCAGCTCGAGCGCGCCGCGCCGACGCTCGCGCTGGCGCTCGCGGATGCGCTGGCCGCCGGTCACGCGCTCCAGGGCGCGCTCGTCGCCGCCGCGCAGTCGGCGAGCGGCGCCGCCGGCCGCGAGCTGCGCGCCGTGTCCGCGGCCCTCGCGCTCGGCGAGCCGGTGGATGGAGCGCTCGAGCGGCTGCGGCGGCGCGCCGGCTCCTCCGCGTTCGACACCCTCGTGGCTGCGCTGCTGCTGCAACGCGACGCCGGTGGCCCGCTCGCCACGCTGCTGCGCGAGCTCGCCGCGTCGCTCGAGGCGTCGGTCCGGCTGGCCCAGGACGCGCGCGTCGCGACGGCGCAGGCGCGCCTCAGCGCGTGGCTCGTCGGCGCGCTGCCGCTGGCCGCCGCCGTCCTCGCCGAGCTCGCGGACCCGGGTTCGGTCGCGGGGGCGCTGCGCACGCCGCTGAGCGGCTGGCTGGCGGGCGCCGCGCTCGTCCTGCAGGGGATCGGCGTGGTGGCCGTGCGTCGCCTGGCGCGCGTGCGCGGATGACGCGCGCCGCGCTCGCCGCCGGGTTCGCGGCTGCGAGCGGATCGCTCGCGCTCGCCGAGCTGGCGCTCGCGCAGCGCGAGCGCGCGGGCGCGGGCGCCCGCCGGCGTCGCGGGCCCGACGCGATCGCGGCCCTCGCGAGCCTCGGCCGGCGGCTCGGTCCGCTCGCGCCGCCCGGCGACCTCCGCGCCCGGCTGGCGGCTGCGGGCGCCCCGTTCGAGCTCGAGCCCGCCGATGCGATGGAGCTGAAGCTGGCCGCGGCCGCGCTCGCGCTGCTCGCGGCCGCGGCGCTGGCCGGCCCCCTGCCCGGGCGACTCGGCCTCGTCGTCCTCGCCGGCGCGGCGCCCGGCGGCTTCCTCGTCCCCGATGCGTGGCTCGCACGGCGCGCGCGCCGTCGCGCGGCGGCGATGTCGCGCGAGCTCCCGGACGTGCTCGACCTGCTGCGCGTGGCGATCAGCGCGGGACTGGGGGTCGAGCGGGCGCTCGCCGAGGTCGCGCGGCGCCGGACGGGGCCGCTCGCGGGCGAGCTCTCGCTCATGGCGCTCGAGCTCGAGCTCGGAGCGCCGCGCGCGCGGGCGCTCGCGGGCCTGCGCGAGCGGTGCCCGGTCGAGGGCGTGGCGGCGCTCGTCGCGGCGCTCGAGCGCGCGCAGCGCCACGGGGCGCCGCTCGCGGCGACGCTCGCCGCGCAGGCGGCCGACGCGCGGGCGCGGCGCGCACGCCGGATCCGCGCGGACGCGGCGACGGCGGCGCCCAAGATCCAGCTCGTGATCGCGCTCGCGCTCGTGCCCTCGGTGCTGCTGCTCGTCGCGGCCGAGCTCGTCGGCGCGCTGGCCTGAGTGCCGCGGCGGGCGCCGTGGCGCACGTGGGGTGGGGCCGCGTGGCGCGGTGGGGATTGCAGTGCGGCGCCCTGCATGGGCGCGCCCGCGCAGGTCAGCGGCGCCGAGAGCGATCTTGCAGCCTCAGCGGGCCGTCGGCGAGCAGTTCTCCCACTGCGTGAACCCCCATGGAATGGGGCTTTGAGGCCCCAAGACGGCTTTTCGCTCAAGCCGGGTGGGAGAAATGTCGACAATCGTGTTGCAAAGTGGGAGAGAGTGGGGTACGTTGCGCCCTCGCAGCCAGTTGCTCGAGCCGGGGTGGCGGGGCTCCTCCCACTCCGCCACCTCGGCTCGACTTCCCCGGCAAGCACCCGAACCCCTTCACAGACCGAGAGACAATGGCCTTCCGCGGCACCTTCGAGTACACGCTCGACGCGAAGAACCGGCTCACGGTCCCGGCCAAGTTCCGCGCCGAGCTCGCCGGCGGCGTCGTGCTCGCGCGCGGGGTCGAGCGCTGCGTGGCGCTGTGGCGGCCCGACGCCTACGACGCCTACACCGAGCGCGCCCTCGGCGAGCTCAACCCGATGTCCCCGCAGGCCCGCGAGCTGCAGCGGTTCTTCTCCGCCAACGCGCACGACACCGACCTCGACGCCGCGCACCGCGTGATGCTCCCCGCCTTCCTGATCGAGCACGCCGGGCTCGCGAAGGACGTCGTCGTGACCGGCTCCGGCGACTACCTCGAGATCTGGGACCGCGCGGCATGGCTCGCCTACAACGCGGACCTGATCGACCGTGTCCCCGACCTGACGGCGAATCTTGGCCATCCTGCTTGACATGACCCGCACCCACGTCCCGGTGCTCGCCGGCGAGCTGATCGAGGCGCTCGACCCGCGCCCGGGGGAGACGGCCGTCGACTGCACCGTCGGCGGCGGCGGCCACGCGCGCCTCGTGGCCGAGCGCATCGGCCCGGCCGGCACGCTGATCGGCATCGATCGCGACCCGCTCGCGGAGGAGCGCTTCGCCGAGCTCGCCGCCGAGGTGCCGTGCGCGACGCGCTTCATCCGCGCGCCCTTCGTCGACGGCCTCTCGCTGCTGCTCGAGGAGGGGCTGCGCGCCGACCTCGTCTACCTCGACCTCGGCGTCTCCTCGATGCAGATCGACACCTGGGAGCGCGGCTTCTCCTACGCCTACGACGCGCCGCTCGACATGCGCATGGACCCCGATCAGGAGCTCACGGCGCGCGAGCTTGTCAACGAGTGGGACGAGCGGCGCCTCGCGCGGCTGTTCCGCGAGTACGGCGAGGAGCGCTACGCGAGCCCGATCGCCCGCGCGATCGTGCGGCGCCGCGGGCGCGACCCGATCGAGCGGACGCAGGAGCTCGTCGAGACGATCGCCGCCGCCGTGCCGGCCCCCGCCCAGTTCGCGGGCGGCCATCCGGCCAAGCGCGTGTTCCAGGCGCTGCGCATCGCGGTCAACGATGAGCTCGGCCAGCTCGATGCGGCGCTGCCGCTCGCGTGGGAGCTGCTGCGCCCCGGCGGCCGGCTCGCGGCGATCTCGTTCCACTCGCTCGAGGACCGGCGCGTGAAGCGCTTCCTGGTCGCGCGGGCGCGCGGCTGCATCTGCCCGCCGGACCTTCCGGTGTGCGGCTGCGGGCGCGTCCCCGAGGCCGAGCTGATCAGCCGCCGAGCGATCGCGCCGAGTCCCGGCGAGGTCGCCGCCAACCCGCGCTCGAAGTCCGCGCACCTGCGCGCGGCGCGCCGACTGGAGGTTCCAGCGTGACCCCGCCCGCCGCCACCGCCGCCGCCCAGCGCCAGCTGCGCCGCAGCCCGGCGCCCAGCATCCCCCGCCGGGTGTCCGGCCCCGCCCGCCCGGGCGCCCGGTCCGCCGCTCCGGCTCCCCGGCCGACGGTCGCGCCGCCGCTCGGCGTCCGGGCGCTCGAGCTCGTCCGCGGGCTCCCGGACGCACGCTTCCTCGAGCGCCTGCTGCGTGCGCGCGGCGCCTGGATCCTCGTCGTCGGCGGCGGGCTGATGGGCATCGTCGCGATGCAGGTCTCGTTGCTCAAGCTCAACGCCGGCATCAGCCGCGCGGTGGAGACGTCGACGACGCTCAACCGCCAGAACGACGTGCTGCGCAGCGACATCTCGCGGCTGTCGGCGAGCGAGCGCGTCCAGTCCGAGGCCGCGCGCCTGGGCATGGTCCAGCTGCAGGCGGGCGACGTCCGCTACCTCGCCGCCCGCCCGGCGCGCGATCCGGGTCTCGCGGCACTCGCGCTGCGCCAGTCGCCAGGCAGCGCCGGGACCGATGTGGCGGCGGCGTCGACCCAGCTCGCACCGGCCGGCGTGCCGGCCCCGGCCACGCAGAGCGCGTCCGGGGCGGGCGTCGCGCCCCAGGTCACTTCTCCCGCGGGCGCTGCGCCCGCCGCCGGAGCGCCCGCAGGCGCCACGCCGGCCGGCAGCACCCCCGCGGCCCAGGCGCCCGCGGCCCCGACCCCCGCGGCTCCGACCCCCGCGGTCGGCGTCGGCGCCGCCGGCACGGGCGGCGGCGCGGGGCCGAGAGGCTGATGGGCGACCGCGCGAGGGCCCGGTAGTGGGGCTCGTCGATCGCCGCATCGGCCTGCTGTTCGCGGTCTTCCTGGCGCTGCTCGCGCTCGCGGCCGTGCGCGCGAGCTACTTCGGCTCGGTCAAGGCGCCCGGGCTGCGCAAGGTCGCGGCGCTCCAGCAGGTGAGCGACCTCGTCGTCCCGGCGCCGCGCGGGACGATCCGCGATCGCACCGGCGTCGACCTCGCGGTCTCCGAGCTCGCGACGACGCTGACCGCGACCCCGTACCTCGTCAAGCAGCCGGGGGTCGCGGCCGCGAAGCTCGCCCCGATCCTGGGCGTCGACGCCGGCGTGCTGCTGCGCCGGCTGACGCAGCGCGGCGGCTTCGTCTACCTCGCGCGCGACGTGGCGCCCGCGCGCGCCGAGCGAGCGCGCAAGCTCGGCCTCGCCGGAATCGACTTCACGCCCGAGACGCGGCGGGTCTATCCGCGCACGTGGCTCGCCTCGCAGGTGATCGGCTCGGCCGGGGCCTCCAAGGGCGTCGGCGGGGCCGGCCTCGAGTACGCGCTCGACGACGGGCTGCGCGGGCGCGACGGCCAGCGCCGCCTCGTCAAGGACGCGCGCGGCGTGCCGGTGTCGCTGCGCGACAAGACCGTCGTCAGGCCGGGGCGCGACGTGACGCTGACGCTCGACGCCAAGCTCCAGGAGCAGACCGAGTCGGTGCTCGGCCAGGTCGGAGCGACGTTCCACCCCAAGGGCGCGACCGCGATCGTGATGGACCCGCATACCGGCGCGCTGCTCGCGCTCGCCAACTGGCCGCGCGTCGACGCCAACGACATCGGCGGCGCGCCGTCCTTCGCCCGCCAGGATCGGGCGGTCGCGGCGACCTACGAGCCTGGCTCGACCTTCAAGGCCTTCACGGTCGCCGCCGCGCTCGAGGACCGGCTCGTCACGCCGGACGAGCGCTTCGACCTGCCGCCGCAGATCCACGTCGCCGACCGGGTGATCGGCGAGTCCCATCCGCGCGGCCCCGTGACCTGGACGACGAGCGAGATCCTCGCCCGCTCGAGCAACGTCGGCGCGATCAAGATCGGGCAGCGCCTGGGCAAGCGCCGCTTCGCCGGCTGGGTGCAGCGCTTCGGCTTCGGCCGCCGGACCGGCGTCGAGCTGCCCGGCGAGGAGCGCGGCATCGTCCTGCCGCTGGCGCGGTACTCGGACTCCTCGATCGGCAACCTGCCGCTCGGGCAGGGCATCTCGGTCACGCCGATGCAGATGGTCGCCGGCTACGCCGCGATCGCCAACGGCGGCATCCTGCGCGCCCCGCACATCCTCGCGGCCGTCGGGTCCGAGCGCACGCCGCTGCCGCCCGGCCACCGCGTGATCTCCCAGCGCACGGCGCTGGCCGTGCGCACGATGCTCGAGGGCGTGATCGGGCCCGACGGCACGGCGCCCGAGGCCCAGATCGCCGGTTACCAGCTCGCGGGGAAGACGGGCACCGCGAACAAGGCCGACGAGGTCTACGGCGGCTACTCGAAGACGAAGTTCGTCGCCTCGTTCGTCGGCTTCGCGCCCGCGCTGCGGCCGAAGCTGCTCGTCGCGGTGATGGTCGACGAGCCGCAGGGCGAGATCTACGGCGGCACGGTCGCGGCGCCGGCCTTCCAGAAGATCACGTCGTTCGCGCTCAACTACCTGCGGATCCCGCCGGCATAGCGACGCGGGCGCGCGGAGGCTGCCGACGGCGCGACTAGACTCCGCGCGACCGTGACCTTGCGAGACGTCATGGGCCAGGGGGCGGACGACGTCGAGATCACCGGCCTCGCCTACGACAACAGGAGCGTCGCCTCCGGCACGCTCTTTTTTTGCGTCCCCGGCTTCAGCCGCGACGGGCACGACTTCGCGGCCGACGCGCTCGCGCGCGGCGCCGCCGCGCTCGTCGTGGAGCGCCCGCTCGCGCTCGACGGCGCGCCGGAGATCGTCGTCCCGTCGGTGCGCGCGGCGATGGCGCCGGCGGCCGCGCGCTTCCACGGCGACCCGACCGCGCGGCTGCGCGTGGTCGGCGTGACGGGCACGAACGGCAAGACGACGACCGCGTTCCTCGTGCGCGAGCTGCTCGAGGCGAGCGGGCTGCGCTGCGGCCTGCTCGGCACGGTCAAGTCGGTGATCGGCGGGGTCGAGCACGAGGTCGTCCGCACGACGCCCGAGGCGATCGAGCTCCAGCGCGAGTTCGCGGCGATGCTCGCCGCCGGCGACCAGGCGTGCGCGATGGAGGTCTCCTCCCACGCGCTCGCGCTGCGGCGCGCCGACGCGATCCACTTCGCGGCCGTCGTCTTCACGAACCTGACGCAGGACCACCTCGACTTCCATCCGACGATGGAGGACTACTTCCTCGCCAAGCGGCGGTTGTTCGAGCTCGACCCCGCGGTCGCGATCGTGAACGTCGACGACTCCTACGGCGCGCGGCTGGCCGCGGACTTCCCCGCGGCGCTGACGTTCGCGCTCGACCGGGAGGCCGACTACCGCGCCACGGACGTGCGCACGGGGTTCGGGGGCTCGCGCTTCACGGCGCGCACGCCCGACGGCGAGCTCGAGCTCGCGACGCCGCTGCCCGGGCGCTTCAACGTGGCCAACGCCCTCGGGGCGCTCGCGGCGGCGCGGACGCTCGGCGTCGCCCCGGCGACGGCCGCCGCCGCGCTCGCGCGCGCCGGTCAGGTGCCCGGCCGCTTCGAGCCCGTCGACGAGGGCCAGGACTTCGCGGTGCTCGTCGACTACGCGCACACGCCGGACTCGCTCGAGAACGTGCTGCGGGCCGCGCGCGAGCTGACCGCCGGGCGGCTCGTGTGCGTGTTCGGCTGCGGCGGCGACCGCGATCGCGGCAAGCGGCCGCTGATGGGGGAGATCGCCGCGCGGCTCGCCGATCGGGTGATCGTGACCTCGGACAACCCGCGCTCCGAGGATCCGCAGGCGATCGTGGCCGAGATCGTGGCCGGCGCCGGACCGGACGTCGAGGTCGTGGTCGACCGCCGCGAGGCGATCGGCCGCGCGATCGCCGGGGCTCGCGGCGGCGACGTGGTCGTGATCGCCGGCAAGGGCCACGAGCAGGGGCAGGAGCTGGCCGGCGGGCGCACGGTCCCGTTCGACGACCTCACGGTCGCGCGGGAGGCGCTGCGCGGATGAGGGCCTGGAGCCCCGAGCGCGTGGCCGAGGCGGCGGGTGCGCGCCTGCTCGCCACCGGCGGCGAGACGCACGGTTGCGAGCAGGTCTCGGTCGACTCGCGGGACGCCCGGCCGGGCGTGCTGTTCGTGGGCCTGCCCGGCGCGCGCGCCGACGGCGGCACGTTCGCGCCCGCCGCGCTCGCCGAGCACGCGTGGGGCGTGCTCGTCGCCGAGCGCCACGCCGACGCGGCCGTCGCGGCCTCGCGGGTCAGCGGCGGCGTCGTGCTCGCCGCGCTCGACCCGCTGCGCGCGCTGCACCGCCTGGCGCGCGCCTGGCGACGCGAGGTCGGCGCCCGCGTCGTGGCCGTGACCGGGTCGACCGGGAAGACCTCGACGAAGGACATCCTCGCCGCGATGCTCGCGCAACGCCTGCGCACGCACGCGAGCCGGGCGAACCTGAACACCGAGATCGGGCTGCCGCTCGAGCTCCTGCGCGCGCCGCGCGACAGCGAGGCGATCGTGCTCGAGCTGGCGATGCGCGGCCCGGGCCAGATCGCCGAGCTGTGCGAGATCGCCGAGCCGGACGTCGCGGTGATCACCAACGTCGGCCCGGTGCACCTCGAGCAGCTCGGCAGCCTCGGCGCGGTGGCGGCCGAGAAGGCGGCGGTGCTCCGGGCACTGCCGCCGCACGGGACCGCGGTCGTCCCGGTGGACGATCCGCTGCTCCGCGCCCACCTGCGCGACGACATCTCGACGGTGTCCTTCGGCCCCGGGGGCGACGTCTCGCTCGTGGGCCACGAGGGCGGGCGGGTGACGGCCACGGCCGGCGGCGAGCGGATCGAGCTCGAGCTGTCGCTCGAGCAGGCGCACAACGTCACGAACGCGCTCGCGGCGCTCGCCGCGGCGCGCGCGCTCGGCGTGACCCCCGGCGGCCGGCTCGAGGTCGAGCTGTCCGCGCTGCGCGGGCAGGAGCGCGCGCTCCCGGGAGGGGTCGTCGTGATCGACGACTGCTACAACGCGAACCCGATGTCGATGCGGGCGGCGCTCGAGCATCTCGCCGCGCGCGCAACGGGGCGTCGCGTCGCCGTGCTCGGGGACATGCTGGAGCTCGGCGAGC
>DAIOGP010000019.1:0-11932 GCA_036745135.1 Solirubrobacteraceae bacterium | reverse complement strand
GAGGGTCTGCACGGGGAAGTCGAGCCCCGCGCCGGCCGGGGCGGCGACGAACGGGCGCCCGGCGCGGCGCGTCGCGCGCGTGAGCGCCGCCCCGAGCTCCGGCGAGAGGCCGCCGACGGTCAGCGACTCGCCGATCGGCCGCGCGGACCGCAGCAGGCTCGGCGCGCGGCGCGCGGCGCGCGGCGGCGTCGCGGGCTCGCCGAGCATCAGCTCGATCGGCGTCACGAGGCCGACGCTGTTGCCGTACTGGCCCACGGTCTGGGAGAGCGCGCCGATCGTGCGCGCGGCGCCGTCGGCGCCGGGGCAGTAGACGGGCGAGCCCGACATCCCCTGCGCGATACCGCTCGCGCCGATCGCGGGGCCGGAGACGCGCACGAGGATCCGCGCCTCCTCGTTGGACGTGGGCGCGACGACGCCGAGCACCGCCACGTCGAAGGAGGCGATCGTCGTGCCCTGCACGACGGTGTAGCCCGTGCAGGCCATGCCGGCGTGCACCTGCGCGAGCGGAAGCGTCGGATCGCCGGCCAGGGCGGCGGCCGGCGCTGCGAGCGCCGCCACGAGCGCGAGGACGAGGACGCGGGAGCGCACGGCCGCACCCTAGATGGTCAGTCGCCGCGGGGGCGCCACACCTCGACCGCGGGCGCCCCGCGGGCGCCAGGCCGTGCGGCGGGCGGCCCGCTAGCGACGCCGGCGGCGGCGGCGCTTGTCGGCGCCGGCGCCGGCGCCGGCTGCGCCGGTCGCCGCACGCGCGCGCCGCACCCCCTCGGCGCTGAGCTCGCGGGCGCGCTCGGCTGCGGTGCGGGCGCGCTCGCGGTGCCGCGCGCGCTCGTGCTCGGGCAGGTTGTCCCAGCGGCGCTTGAGCTCGACCGCGAGCGGCGCGAGCCGCCGCGCGGCCTTCGCGACGCGCCCGGCGGCGCTTGGCCGGGCCTTAGCCATGTGTCGTGCTCCTCGGCATGCGCGTGAGGATAGCGGCCGACCCGCAGCTCAGCGGATCACGACGCGCGCCACGCGCTCGGCCCGCCGCATCGCCCCGCCGACGAACCTCAGCGCCAGCGGCTGGCTCGCGCCCGCGCGCGCGAGCCGCGCCGACTCGCGCTCGCGGTGCCATGCCACGGTCGCCTCCATCGCATCCTCGTGCGGGCCCGGCCGCCAGCCGAGCTCGCGCTTGGCCTTGGTGTTGCGGTACGTCCACCAGAGCGAGAACGCGCGCACCTCGACGGTCGTGACCGTCGGTCGCCCCGGGAGCTGCTCGGCGATCTGCGCGAGCCCGAGCGCGACCGGCAGCGGGAGCTTGACGGCGGGCGGCTCGACACCGGAGATCCGCCCCAGGTCCGCGAACAGGCGGTCGTGCGTGTAGTTGCGGTTGCCCAGGATGTAGCGCTCGCCGGGCTGCCCGACCTCGTCCGCGAGCAGGTGCCCGCGCGCGACGTCCTCGACGCCGACGATGTTGAGCGCGCCGTCGACGTACGCGGGGATCTGGCGCAGGAGGAAGCGGCGGATGAGCTCCGTCGAGGAGTGGTGCACGTCGCCGGCGCCGAACACCTGCGTCGGGTTGACGACGACCACCGGGAGGCCACGCGCGGCGATCCGCAGCGCCTCGACCTCGCCCTCGCGCTTGGAGTTCACGTATGGGATGCCGTAGCGCGCGGCGTTGAAGTTCTGGCGCTCGTCCGTCGCGCCGCCCGTCGGCGCCGGGCCGATCGCCGCGACGGACGAGGTGTAGACGACGCGCTCGACGCTCGCGCGCAGCGACGCCTCGAGCACGTTGCGCGTTCCCTCCACGTTGATCTGCCACAGCCGCTCGGCCGGCGCGCGCAGCGAGGTGAGGCCCGCGACGTGGAACACGCGCTCGACCCCGCGCAGCGCGCGGGAGAGCGAGCGGCGGTCGAGGATGTCGGCGGTGACGACCTCGACGTCCTCCTCGAAGGCGGCAAGGTTGTCCAGCGGCGAGCTCTCGCGCCGCGTGACGCGCACGTCGTCGCCGCGGGCGAGCAGCGCGCGCGCCACGTGGGAGCCGATGAAGCCGGTCGCGCCGGTGACGAGGGTCTTGGCCACGGCGCGAGTGTAGGGTGCTTCGCCGATGTCGTCCGTCGCGATCGTCACCGACACGACGCACTGCCTGCCGGGCGAGCTCATCGAACGTCACGAGCTCCACCAGGTCAGCCTGTACGTCAACTGGGAGGGCCGCCAGGACCGCGAGGCCGACCTCCCGGACTACGACGGCTTCTATGCCCACCTGCGAACGGCGGAGCAGCTGCCGACGACCTCGCAGCCCTCGATCGGCGACTTCCTCGAGGTCTTCGAGCCGCTGCTCGACGCCGGCCGCGACATCGTCTCGATCCACCTGTCCGGGGACATCTCCGGGACCTGCGAGTCGGCGCGCCAGGCGCGGACGACGCTGATCGAGCAGGGGCGCGGCGGCGAGCGAATCGACGTGGTGGACTCGCGCACCGTCTGCGCCGGCGAGGGCTTCGTCGTGCTCGCCGCGGCCGCGGCCGCGCGCGCCGGCGCCGAGCGCGCGGCGGTGGTCGCGCGGGCGCACGAGGCGATGGCGCAGACGAGGATCTGGTTCGGAGTCGACACGCTCGAGTTCCTGCGCCGCGGGGGGCGCATCGGGGGCGCGCAGGCGTGGCTCGGCACGGCGCTCCAGATCAAGCCGATCCTCAGCTTCGACGGCGTGGTCGTGCCGCTCGAGCGCGTGCGGACGTCGGGACGCGTGTTCGAGCGCATGGTCGGCTTCGCGCGCGAGCTCCATGAGCAGGGCCGCGACGCGTGGGCGGTCCAGCACATCCAGTCGCCCGACCGGGCGTTGGAGCTCGCCGCCCGCGGGCGCGAGGTCATGGGGTGCGAGCCGCTGCTCATCTCCGAGATCGGGCCCGTGATCGGGACCCACGCCGGGCCCGGGCTGCTCGGCGTCGGGGGCATCCCGGCCGCGCTGCTCGCCTGAGCCGCGGCGTCCTGCCCTCGACCGGCCGCCGGCGTCCCGCCACGCCCGGGAGCCGGCGATCCGGGCTCAGGCGGCGGCGGGCGGCGGCTCGGGCTCGTTCGGCTGGAGCGCGACGATCTTCCCCAGCTGCCGGAAGCGCCACCAGTCGCGCAGGCCGATCTGGATCGCGGCGGCGATCGGGATCGCCACGAGCGCGCCGAGCACCCCCAGCAACGAGGAGCCGATCAGGATCGCGACGATCACCCCGAGCGGCGAGACGTCGACCGTCCGCCGGTACACCACCGGCTGCAGCACGTTGTTCTCGACCTGCTGGTAGACGATCAGCACGATCAGCCACACGATCGAGGCCGTCGGGAAGTGGTTGAACAGCGTCACGACGCCGATCACGGCGCCGCCGATCGTCGCGCCCACGAGCGGGATCAGGTCGAGGAACGCCATCAGGACCGCGAGCGGCGCCGCGAACGGCACGCTCAGCAGCGAGAGCGTGACGTAGGTCACGGTGCCGGCGATCATGCTGATCACCAGGTTGCCGGCGACGTAGCCCGAGACGGAGCGGTAGACGTCGTTCGCGACGGCCTCCACGCGCGGTCTTCGGGTCGCGGGGACCATGCTGAAGAGGAACCGCATCAGCCGGCCCCCGTCGAGCAGCAGGAAGAACGTCATCGTCAGGACCGTGACCAGCTGCACCGCCGCGCTGAACACGCCGACCGTCACCGAGCGCAGCGTCTTGGCCGCCGTCCCGAGCTTGCTCGGCAGCGTGCGCGCCTGCTCCTCGAGCTTGGGCGTGATGTCGTACTTGTCGTCGTAGCGCCTGAAGGTCTTGTTCTTGCGCAGGTCGGTCAGGTACCCCGGGATGTCCCGCGCCAGGTTGTCGACCTCCGAGACGACGGGCGGCACGACGAGCAGCCCGACGCCCACGATCGAGGTGGCGATCGAGAGGTACACGAGCAGGATCGCGACGGCGCGCGGGAGCCGCCGGCGCTGGAAGAACTCGACCGCCGGGCCCATGGCGACCGCCAGGAACGCGGCGATGAAGACCAGCAGCAGGATGCTGCGGACCAGGTACGCGAAATACAGCAGACCGGCCAGCGCCGTGACGGTCAGGAAGACGCGGACGATCGCTCGCGTCGAGGGGCCGTCCTCGAGCATGTCGGCCAGACTAGGCCGCGCTCCGGACGCCGCGGTCCACGGCGAAGCCGCTCAGCGACGGCCGAACAGCAGCCTGCCGACCCCGCCGAGCCCGCCCCCGAGGACGAAGCCCGCCGCGAGGGCGCCCGCGGCGACCTTGGGCCCGTGACGGCGCACCTGCGTGCGCCAGTCGGTCAGCTTGGCGACCTCGCCGTGCAGGCGGTCGAGCGAGACGCCGAACTCCTGCCGGTTGCGCTCGATCGACGTGCGGATCTCCTCCGCGCTGCGCGTGGGCATCAGGCGACGCCTCCCGCCCCGCCGGCCCGCGCCGCCGCATCGCGAGCGGCTGCGGCGGCATCCGCTCCCGTGGTCGCTGCGGGCGCCGACGCGGCGATGCGGTCGGCCGGCGCGGCCGCGACGGTCTCGCGGATCTTGCGCGCCTCGTCGATCGCCAGCTGCGGCGTCGGCGGCGCGCCGGCGCGCACGGCGCGCGAGGCCAGCAGGCCCGCGACGCCGCCGAGCAGGAAGAGGACGCCCGCGACCACGAGATACCCGAGGTAGACGTTGTCGAACAGCGCCGTGTACGCGCCCCAGGCGGCCGCGTGCAGCAGGAACAGCAGGCCGATGACGACGAAGATCCCGGCCGCGATCCCGACCACGGCGCCCTTGATCAGGGAGGTGACCTTCTCGCTGATCTCAGCCTTGGCGAGCTCGATCTCCTCGCGCACGAGCGTCGACGCGCGCTCCGAGACCTCGGCGATCGCGGTCGCGATGTTCTGCGGCGGCTGTCCGTTCTCAGGAGGCAAGGCGCCTCAGCATTCGGGCGAGGATCAGGCCGGCGAGCAGCGCGGCCCCCGCGACCATCTCGGGGCGCTCGTCGAGCAGGCGCTCGAACTGCTCGACCGGCCCCGGCGACGGCGGGGGCGTCTCGACGATCGCCGGCAGCAGCGAGGCGACTTCGGCCATCGGGGCTTCATCGGTCATTCGGGTGGCTCCTCGGAGAAGACGCGCCGCCAGATCACGGTGGCGATGCGTGGGGTCATCAGGCTCGCCAGCACGCCGACACCGGCGAGCAGCGCGGACCACATGAGCCGCTTGGCGAGGTCGCCTTCCATCGCAGCCATCTAATCAGAGCGCACCGGCGGAAGCACGCGGTGCAGGCGCCGTCTCCAGGCCGTCGCAGATCGTGTCGACGACGAAGCGCGTGGCCTGCTCGAACTCGGCGTCGCCGACGGGCAGGAAGCCGAAGATCCAGCCGGTGAGCACCTGCTCGATCGTCCCGTAGAACGCCATCGCGGCGAACTCCGGCGTCACCGTCGACTTGAACTCGCCCGTCATCTGCGCCTTGCGCGCGATCGCGGCGATCAGCTCGTAGGC
This sequence comes from Solirubrobacteraceae bacterium, assembly GCA_036745135.1. Lineage (GTDB taxonomy): Bacteria > Actinomycetota > Thermoleophilia > Solirubrobacterales > Solirubrobacteraceae > DAIOGP01. The sequence goes on along the minus strand of DAIOGP010000019.1, from coordinate 6,480 downwards.
CTCGCGGATCTTGCCCAGGTGCGTCTGGCCGAACGAGTTCGCGGCCCGCGTGACCTCGACGATGATCACCTTCATCAGGTCGGGGTCGTGGCGATAGGAGTCGACGATGAACGCGGCGATCGTGCGCAGCTTCTCGCGCGCCGGCACGTCCTGGCCGTCGACCTCGACGATCGCGTGCAGGAGGACGTCCCAGCGCTCGAGGAACAGCGTGTCGAGGACCTCCTCCTTGGAGTCGAAGTAGTGGTAGACGAGCCCGTAGGCGACCCCCGCCTCCTCCGCGATGTCCGAGACGCGGCAGCCGTTGAAGCCCTGCCGCGCGAAGACGCGCACGGCCGCGTCGAGGATCGCGCGGCGTTTGTCGGCGGCCGCCTGGGCGCGGGTGCCGGGCGCCGACATCAGCGCAGCGCCTCCTCGGGCCACGCGTAGACCTCCGGGCGGCGGTTGGCGAGCGCCGGCAGCTCGGCCCGGATGCTGCGCTGGCGGTCGAGGTCGAGCTCGGCGATCACATGCGTCTCCGTGTCGGGCGCCTGCGCCAGGACGAGGCCCCACGGGTCGATGATCATGGAGCGGCCGCCGGATCGATTGCCGGGCGGGTGGGCGCCGATCTGGTTCGCCGCGACGACGAAGGCCTGGTTCTCGATCGCCCGCGCCCGCAGCAGCACCGCCCAGTGGTCGTGTGTCGTGGCCAGCGTGAACGCGGCCGGGACGAGCAGCACGCGGGCGCCGCGCACGGCGAGGATGCGGTAGAGCTCCGGGAAGCGCACGTCGTAGCAGACGCTCAGCCCGAGCTCGACGCCGCCGGCCGTCGCGCTCGTGACGATCTCCTCCCCCGGCGCCTCGGTCGCCGACTCGCGGTAGACGGTCCCCGCGACCTCGACGTCGAACATGTGCAGCTTGCGGTAGACGGCCCGCACCGAGCCGTCGGGACCGAAGTGGACCGACGTGTTGTGCGCCTTGTCCTGACCCTCGACGCGCTCGACGATCGAGCCGGCGACGAGGTCGATCGCCAGCTCGCGCGCGGTCGCCCGGGCCCACTGGAGCGCGGGCCCGTCGAGCCCCTCGGCGCCCGCGAGCAGCTGCTCGGGCGTGCCGAGCAGGCTCCACTTCTCGGGCAGCAGCACGAGCTCGGCGCCGTCGGCGGCCGCGGCGCGCGTCAGCCGGTCCGCCGTCGCGAGGTTGCGCGGCTTGTCGTCGGTGGCGTTGAGCTGGATCGCGGCGGCGCGCATGACGGACCTCTCCCTGGAACCGATTCGTTGACTCGCGAGTCAACGACGTCGAAAGCGTACCTCGCCGGGCGCGCGGCGGTACCGTCCGGGGTGCGATGTCGACCGTCACCTACCGCGGCAGCGGCGTCGACCGACCGGCCGGCCTGCCGCTGCCGCCCGCGCGCATGCCGCTGCTGCGCGGCGGGCGCCAGCGCAAGCGCTGGCGCTACGTCGGCGTGTACGGGCCCGAGCTGATGCTGTGCGTCGGCGCCGCGCAGATCGGCCCTGCCCACCAGGGCTTCTGGGCCGTGTGGGACCGCGAGCGGCGCGTCCTGCGCGAGCGCACGACGATCGGGCGCCTCGGCGGCGTCCGGCTCGAGCGCGGCCGTGCGCGCGTCGACGGCGGCGGGCTCGAGCTCGATCTCGCGCTCGACGAGGGACCGGGGATCGAGGTCGTCTGCCCGGCGGGGCGCGCGTTCACGTGGACGCGCAAGCAGGCCGGCGTGCGCGCGCGCGGCGCGCTGGTGCTCGACGGCGTGCGCCACGAGCTGGACGACGCGCGCGCGGTGATCGACGAGAGCGCCGGCTACCACGACCGCCATACGCGCTGGACGTGGTCGGCCGGCGTCGGCGCATCAGCCGACGGACGGGAGCTCGCGTGGAACCTCGTGGCCGGGATCAACGACCCGGCGGTCGGGAGCGAGCGCACGGTCTGGGTCGACGGCGAGCCGCACGAGGTCGCACCGGTGCGCTTCGCGCAGGATCTCTCGGCGATCGCGTTCGGCGAGGGCGGGGAGCTGCGCTTCGCGGGCGAGGCCGTGCGCGAGCGCGACGACAACCTGCTCGTCGTGCGCAGCCGCTACCGCCAGCCGTTCGGCACGTTCGCCGGCACGCTGCCGGGCGGGATCGAGCTCGCGCAGGGCTACGGCGTCATGGAGCTCCACGACGTGCTGTGGTGAGCGGGATGCCAGGGCGCGTCGGCTAGGGCCGGCTCGGGTGCCCCTCGCCGGGCCACGGCGTGAGCATCAGGAGCAGCCGCGCGTCGGTCGTGGCCCGCACCGAGTGGCGCTCGCCCGGGTCGAAGTGCACGACGTAGCCGGGTCCCCCGGCCTCGGTGGTGCCGTCCTGCTCGATGACGACCTCGCCGTCGGCCACGATCACGTAGGCGCGCTCGTGAACCTGGTGCTCCTGGAGCTCCTCGCCCGCGGGGAGGTGCAGCACGATCGCCCGCAGCTCGGCGTCGGAGCGCAGGATCTGCGGTTGGTGCGGGACGACGTCGAGCGTGCGAATCGACCAGCTCTGCATGGGCTTCCTCCGGGATCAGGTCCTGTGGGTCGGCGCATCATCGTCGCGTTGCGCGCGCGCGGCAAACTACGGGCCTTCGCGCGCAGCGGTTTCGGATGTGGGCTCGCGGTCGTTCCGCGAGGCTTGGGGCATGCCATCGAACCCACGCATCGTCATCCTCGGGGGCGGCTTCGCCGGCCTCGAATCGGCCTTCCTGCTGCGCATGCGCCTGCACGGGAAGGTCGACCTCACGATCGTCTCCGACCGCGAGGACTTCACGTTCAAGCCGAACACGATCTACATCCCGTTCGGCGCCGATCCGAGCGCGTTCCTGATCCCGCTGCGCAAGCCGCTCGACCGCCGGCACATCGACTTCGTCAGCGGCGCCGTCACGGAGGTCGACCCGGTCGCCAAGCGCGTCAGCGTCAGCGACGGGACCGTGCTGCCCTACGACAAGCTGGTCATCGCGACCGGCTCGGACATGCGGCCGGACGAGATCCCCGGCCTGCGCGAGCACGCCGAGACGATCTGGACGAGCGACGCGATGCTCTCGCTCGGACGCCGGCTCGAGGACCTGCGCACGCGCGCGCGGGGCGGCGAGCGCCAGCGGGTCCTGTTCCTCGTGCCCCCGAACAACAAGTGCGCCGGCCCGCTGTACGAGATGGTCTTCATGATCGAGACGCACCTGCGCCGCGAGGGCCTGCGGGACATGGTGCACCTCGAGTGGTCGACCTTCGAGGGGTCCTACATCCAGGCGTTCGGGCCCCGGCTCGACGAGGTCGTCCGCGCCGAGTTCGCCGAGCGCGGCGTCGAGGGCCACACCTCCGAGGTCGTCACCGAGGTCGCCGCGGGCACGGTCCGCTACGCGGACGGCTCGTCGCGGGAGTTCGATCACCTGATCGCGTTCCCGCCCTACGTCGCGGCCGAGGTCTACCCCGGGCTGCCGGCCGACGACCGCGGCTTCCTGACCTGCGATCCGGCGACCCGCCAGGTCCAGGGCCACGCCGACGTGTACGCGCCCGGCGACGCGGGCGACTTCCCGGTCAAGCAGGCGTTCCTCGCCCTGCTCCAGGCCGACGCGGTCGCCGAGCACATCGCCGCCGGCGCGACGGCGCGCGAGTTCACGGCCGGCTTCGACCCGGTGAGCATGTGCGTCATGGAGATGTTCGACAAGGCGACGTTCGCGCAGGTCCCGCTGCGCGTCACGGGCGATCCGGCGCACCCGGTCGAGGTCCGACCCGGCGCGGAGGACGACTACAAGGTCGGCGTGTCGCCCGCGTGGCGGATCGGCAAGAAGGTGCTCGGCTTCTACCTGCCGATGCGGTTCGGCGCCGGCGAGCCGTTCCACGCCGGCACCGCATGGTCGCTGATGGACGTCGGCCTCAAGGGCATGGCGGGGGTGCTGGCGGACTGAGCCGAGCCCGGATCGCCGCTAGCCGCCGAGCCTGACGACCCGGTAGCGCCGCGGCCCGCGCGGCGTCTGCACCGCGACGACGTCGCCGGCGCGGTGGCCGATCAGGGCCCTGCCCACGGGCGAGTCGGCTGAGAGCCGGCCGGCGCCGGCCCGCGCCTCGGCGGAGCCGACGAGGGTGTAGGTCGCCTCCGCGCCGGTCGTCTCGTCGAGCACGGTGATGATCGAGCCGAACCCGACCACGTCGGCTGCCGCGTCGACCTCGACCGCCACGGCGTCCCGCACCTGCGCGCCGAGGATCGTGATCCGGCGCTCGAGCAGCGCCTGGTCGTTCTTGGCGTCGTGGTACTCGGAGTTCTCCTTCAGGTCGCCGAAGTCGCGCGCGGTCTTGATGCGCTCGGCGATCTCCTGCCGGCCGACGGTCTCGAGGCGCGCGAGCTCGGCGCGAAGCGCCTCGAGGCCCTCGGGGGTGATGACGCTGCCGTGTGCCACATGTGCTCCTCGCTCGTGTCGCGGGCGGGGTCCGCGCCGCGTCACACCATGCTGGCAGGTCCGGCGCGGTCGCGAGGAGCGCGCCTCGCTGCGCCGGCCGCGGGCCGGCAGCCAGGCCCCGCTCAGGCGCCGCGCTGGCGGCGCAGCTCGGCGAGCAGGAGCTTCGAGTGCATCGCCCCGATCAGCTCGCGCAGCGGCTCGGCGCCCGACGCGATGATCTGGGCCGCGCGCTCGACGTCGACCTCGCCCGGCAGCCGCTCGAGCAGCACGCGGACCTCCTCGGCGACGAGCGGCTCGAGCGCCTCGCGATAGCGCAGCGTGTCGTAGACGGTGAAGCCGAGCGCCTCGTCGTAGCCGCCCGTCCGGAAACGTCCGATCGCCGCGACGATCTGCACGTCGTCCGCGTCGTAGCCGCGCGCGGTCGGCGTGAGGATGCCGAGCTCGGCGAGGCGGTCGAGGACGTTCTGGGGGATGTCGTAGCGCCGGCGCACCTCGGCGCGCGAGACGCGGCCGGACTCCTGCGCGGTGATCGCGCGCTCGAGGATCCGGTCCTCGAGCTCGACCATCGCGAGCGCGCGCTCGGGGTCCTCGTCGATCACGCGCTTGATCAGCCGCAGCGGCATGAAGCGCTGCTCCTGGAGGCGCTTGATCAGCCCGATGCGCTCCACGAACTCGGGCGGGTAGTAGGCCATGTTGCGCGAGGTCCGCACCGGCTCGGGCAGCAGGCCCTCGCGCAGGTAGTGCTTGATCGTGCCCGCGCTGACGCCCGAGCGCTCGGCGAGCTCGCTCATCTTCAGCATGCCATCGGCGTTCACGACGGCCTCCCGCTCACGCGAGGAACGAGCCCTGCGGCGCTGAGCTCGGGCCCGCGACGGCGCCGGCGTCCTTGAGCGCGGCGACCTCGGCCTCGGTGTAGCCGAGCGCCGCGAGTGCCGCGTCGGTGTGCTCGCCCAGCACGGGCCCCGGCGCGTGGACGCCACCCGGCGTGCGGCTCAGCTTCACCGGCACGCCGAGCTGCCTGACCCGGCCCGCGCCGGGCTGGTCGAGCTCGACGACCATCCCCCGCGCGCGGACGAGCTCCGAGTCCAGCGCCTCGTCGAGCTCGAGCACCGGCTCCAGGCAGCAGTCGTGCGCGGAGGCGAACGCCTGCCATTCGTCCCGGGTGCGCTGGGCGAAGATCGCCTCGACCTCGGCGTGCGCGGCCGACCCGGGGCGCTCGAACTGGCGCTCGATCAGGTCCTCGCGCTCGACGCCGCGACACCACGCCTGCCAGAACTTGGGCTCGAGCGCGCCGAGCGTGACCCACCCGTCGCGGCAGGCGTAGGGCCGGTAGCAGATGAGCCCGCCGGCGAGCTCGAGCTCGCCGCGCCGCGGCACGGTCCCGTCGCAGAAGTAGCGACCGGCGACCATCCCGAGCCACGACAGCGCGCCGTCGGCCATCGAGACGTCGACCAGCTGCCCCTCGCCGGAGCGGTCGCGCTCGCGCAGCGCGGCCAGGATCCCGAACGCGGCCATCAGCGCGCCCCCGCCGAGGTCGGCGATCTGGCCGGCCGCCTGGACCGGCGGTCCGCCCGGCTCGCCGCTCAGCCCGAGCAGGCCGACGAGGCCGAGGTAGTTCATGTCGTGTCCCGAGCGATCGCGGTAGGGCCCGTCCTGCCCGTAGCCGGTGATCGCGCAGTAGACGAGCCGCGGGTTCTCCGCGCGCAGGCGCTCGTAGCCGACGCCCAGGCGCTCGAGCACGCCGGGCCGGAAGGACTCGAGCAGCACGTCGGCGTCGCGCGCCAGGCGCAGCAGCACCTCGCGCCCGCCCTCGGTCTTCAGGTTCAGCCGGATCGAGCGCTTGTTGCGGTTGAGCGCGAGGTAGAAGGCCGAGCGGGCGCTCTCGGCGGCGCCCTCGTAGTAGGGCGGCGACCAGCGGACGTAGTCGCCCATCCCCGTGTCCTCGACCTTCAGCACGTCGGCGCCGAAGTCCGCGAGCAGCAGCGAGCAGAAGCCGCCGGGCAGCAGCCGGGAGAGATCGAGGACGGTGATGCCCTCGAGCGGCAGGCGCCCGCCCTCGCGCGGCTCGCTCGCGGTCATCGCGCCGCG
>DAIOGP010000018.1:0-12071 GCA_036745135.1 Solirubrobacteraceae bacterium | reverse complement strand
GCGGACGAGGCGCAGGCGAGCGCCGTCGCGACCGCGTCCGCGTGAGAGCCGCGACGGACGCTCGTCCGTACGACGCCTGATACCAACGACGAGGAGGACGACATGAAGGTCACGGTGACCGGCGCGACCGGTGCCATCGGCTCGCGACTCGTGCGCGCGCTGCGCGAGCGCGGCGATGACGTGACGGTCCTCTCGCGCGACCCGGCGCGCGCCGGCGCGGCGCTCGGCGTCGCGGCGAGCGCCTGGGATCCGCTCGCCGAGCCGGCGCCGGTCGCGGCCCTGGCCGGTCGCGATGCGGTCGTCCACCTCGCCGGCGAGAACATCGCCCAGCGCTGGACGGAGGCGTCGCGGCGAGCGATCCACGACAGCCGCAGCGTCGGCACGCGCAACCTCGTCGCGGGGCTGAAGTCCGCCGACCCGCGCCCGCCGGTGCTCGTGAGCGCCTCCGCGATCGGCTTCTACGGCCCGCACGGCGACGAGCGCCTCGACGAGTCGGCCGCGCCCGGCGAGGACTTCGTCGCCGCGGTCGTGCGCGACTGGGAGGCCGCTGCCCAGGAGGCCGAGGTGCTCGGCATGCGCGTCGCGCGGATCCGCACGGGGATCGTGCTCGACGGCGAGAGCGGCGCCCTGCGCAAGATGCTGCCGCCGTTCAAGGCCGGCGTCGGCGGCCCCGTCGCCGGTGGCGCCCACTACATGTCCTGGATCCACCTCGACGACGTCGTCGGCATCATGGTCAAGGCGCTCGACGGCGCCGGTTGGACAGGGGCGATCAACGCGACGGCGCCCGAGCCGGTCACCAACGGCGAGTTCTCCAAGGCGCTGGGCCGCGCGCTCCACCGTCCGGCGCTGGCGCCGGTGCCCGCCCTCGCGCTGCGGCTGCTCTACGGCGACATGTCGGCGATCGTCACGACGGGCCAGCGCGTCGTCCCCAAGCGCGCGCTCGAGCTCGGGTACGCCTTCCGGCACCCCGACCTCGACGAGGCGCTGCGCTCGGCGCTCGGCCGAGGCGGGAGCGGCTAGCCGGGGCCGGCGTCGGCGCGGCGGCGGCCGAGCGGGCCGTCGAGCTTCCAGCTCGAGCCGGCCCGGGCAGGCCACACGAGCCAGATCAGCAGCGACACCATCGGCAGCAGCAGACCGGTCGCGAGCCCGGGCTTCTCGCCGTAGCCCTTGCGCTTGGAGAGGTAGGTCGCGACGATCGTCGTCCCCAGCCAGGCATAGAGCAGCCACAGGGCCTTCGAGCCGAGCAGCGCGTAGACGACGACGCTCATGTGCCGAGGTACGCCTTCTGGACGTCGGGGTTCTCGCGCAGGGCGTCGGACCGGTCGGCGAGCGCCACGTGCCCGGTCTCGAGCACGTAGCCGCGGCTCGAGACCTCGAGCGCGTAGTTCGCGTTCTGCTCGACGAGCAGGATCGTCATGCCCTGCTTGTTGATCTCCGCGATCGTCTCGTAGATCCGGTCGACGAGGATCGGCGCGATGCCCATCGAGGGCTCGTCGAGCAGCAGCAGGCGCGGCTGGGCCATCAGCGCGCGCCCGATCGCGAGCATCTGCTGCTCCCCGCCCGACATCGTCCCGGCCTTCTGCTTCTCGCGCTCCTTGAGGCGCGGGAAGAGGTCGAACACGCGCTCGAGGTCGGCGTCGACCCCGTCGTCGCGGCGCAGGTAGGCGCCCATGTCGAGGTTCTCGCGCACGGTCATGCGCTGGAAGCACTTGCGCCCCTCGGGCGACTGCGAGATCCCGAGCTGGACGATGTCCTGCGGCGCCATCCGCTCGACGGGCTTGCCGTCGAAGTGGATCGACCCGGCGCGCGGCGGCGTGAGGCCGGAGATCGAGCGCAGCGTCGTCGACTTGCCGGCGCCGTTGGAGCCGATCAGCGTGACGATCTCGCCCTCCTCCACCGACAGCGACACGCCCTTGAGCGCCTCGATGTTCCCGTAGAAGGTGTGGATGTCGTCGACTTCGAGCAGCGCCATGGCCGTCAGCCCTGCTTCCCGAGGTAGGCCTCGATCACGCGCTGGTCCTGCCGCACCTCGGTCGGCAGCCCCTCCGCGATCCGCTCGCCGTGATCGAGCACCGTCACGCGCTCGGAGACCCCCATCACGACCTTCATGTCGTGCTCGATCAGCAGGATCGCGAGGTCGCGCTCGTCGCGCACCTGCTCCATGAAGGCCGTCAGGCGTGCCGACTCCTGCGGGTTCATGCCCGCCGTCGGCTCGTCGAGCAGCAGCAGCTTCGGCCCGGAGGAGAGCGCCCGCGCGATCTCGACCCGCCGCTGGTCGCCGTAGGCGAGGTTCATCGTCGCCTGGTCGAACACGGCGGGCCGCAGGCCGACGTAGGCGAGCGTCTCGCGCGCCTTCTCGCGCACCTCGCGCTCCTCGCGGCGCACGTGCGGCGGGCGCAGGATCGAGCCGAGCAGCCCCGCCTTCATGCGCGTGTGCTCGCCGACCATGACGTTCTCGACCGCGCTCATCGTGCCCCACAGGCGGATGTTCTGGAACGTCCGGGCGATGCCGAGGGCCGTGATCTTGTCCGGCCGCTTGGCCGTGATGTCCTGGCCGTCGAAGGTGATCACGCCCGTCGTCGGCTTGTAGAGGCCGGTCAGCATGTTGAAGAACGTCGTCTTGCCGGCGCCGTTGGGGCCGATCAGCGAGACGATCGAGCGCCGCGGGATCGTGAACTCGACGTCGTTGCAGGCGACGAGGCCGCCGAAGATCTTCGAGACGTTCGCGGCCACGAGCAGGTCACCGCCCTGCTCGTCCGGCGCGACCGCGCCCGCGGTCCCGGGTGTCTCGGGCGTGCTCATGCGCGCACCTCGAAGACCGCCTCGTCGGTGCCGACGCCCTCGGTCAGCTCCATCTGCCTGCGGCGCTCGGGGATCAGGCCCTCGGGCCGCAGCACCATCATCACGAGGATCAGGAACCCGAAGATCCCGAACGACAGCTGCGTGAGGTCGAAGTCGAGGCCGATCTTGCTCGGCACGTTGTTGAGCACGTCGGGGATCAGCCGCGAGTTGATGAACGACAGCGCGACCGCGCCGACGACCACCCCCCAGATCGAGCCGAGCCCGCCGAGGATGATCATCGCCAGGATGAAGATCGAGAACGAGAACTGGAACAGGTTCGCGTTGACCGAGTTGAAGTAGGAGCCCAGGAACACGCCCGACATCCCGCCGAACGCCGCGCCGGCGGCGTACGCCATCAGCTTCGTCTTGACCAGCGGGACGCCCATGCTGACCGCGGCGACCTCGTCCTCCCGCAGCGCGATCCAGGCGCGGCCCAGGCGCGAGTCGCGCAGGCGGAAGTTCACGAACAGCGTGAGCAGCACGAGCGCGAGCACGAACCAGTAGTAGGGCCGCAGGTTGAGCGCCGAGTCGAACTCCTTGAAGAACGGGACGTGGATCTGGTCGACCGGCGAGATCGACTGGCGGCCGTTGGTGAGCTTGTACTTGCCGCCGTTGCCGAAGTGGAGCGAGTCGCCGTTGGCGGCGATGCGACCGATGATCTCGCCGAAGGCGAGGGTCACGATCGCGATGTAGTCGCCGCGCAGCCGCAGCGTCGGCAGGCCGATGATCACCCCCGCGATCGCGGTGAACAGGACCGCGACGACGAGCAGCAGCAGGATGTTCATGTGGATGCCGAGCAGCTTCGACGGAAAGCCCGTGACCAGGATGTGGACGCCCTTGTCGCCGCCCACGCCGGTGAAGAAGTCCGACGCGAACCAGCCGACGACCGAGGCGCCAATCGCGTAGAACGCGACGTAGCCGAGATCGAGCAGGCCGGCGAAGCCGACGACGATGTTGAGCCCGAGCGCCATCACCACGTAGGCGAGCGCGAGGATGGCGTCGTCGGTGAAGCCGCTCAGCGGATCGAACAGGAGCGGCAGCACGATCACGAACGCGAGCGCCCCGAGGCCGAGCACCAGCCCCTGGCGCGGCGACAGCTCGGGCAGCTTCAGGCGGCTCATCCGGCCTCGCGCGTCTGCTCGCCGATCAGGCCCTGCGGCTTGAAGACCATGATCAGGACGAGGTAGGCGAAGACGACGGCCGGCGTCCACTGGATGCCGATCCGGTCGTCGGAGATCTGCTGGATGATCCCGATGATCAGCCCGCCGAGCACGGCGCCGGCGAGGTTGCCGATGCCGCCCATGACCGCCGCGGTGAACGCGATCAGGCCGGCCGTGAAGCCCTGGAAGAACCAGATCGTCGTCTGGTAGAGCGCGTAGATCAGGCCCGCCGCGCCGGCGAGCAGCCCGCCGAGCAGGAACGTGAACGAGATCGTCGTGTCGACGTTGATCCCCATCAGCTTGGCGGCCTCGGGGTCCTGCGCGGTCGCGCGCATCGCCTTGCCCATGCGGCTGTGGCTGACGAACGTCGTCAACGCGAGCACGAGCGGGATCGTCACGAAGATGGCCAGCACGTCGGCGTGCGTGACGCTGACCCCGGCGAAGTCGAAGAACGCCGTCTGCGCGTTGATCAGGTCCGGGATCGAGCGCTGCGAGCCGCCGAGCCACAGGATGCCGACGTTCTGGAGGATGAACGAGAACCCGACCGCCGTGATCAGCGGCGCGAGCTTGGGCGCCGATCTCAGCGGCCGGTAGCCGACGCGCTCGATCATCACGTTGAGCGAGCCGCAGGCGACCATCGAGAGCAGCAGCGTCGCGAGCAGCCCGACGACCAGGCCGAGCGCCCCGGTGGCGAGCGTCAGGCCCAACGTGCCGTAGAGCCCGAAGGCGACGAACGAGCCGATCATGAACAGGTCGCCGTGCGCGAAGTTGATCAGCTCGATGATCCCGTACACGAGCGTGTAGCCGAGCGCGATCAGCGACCAGATCGCGCCGTTGGAGATGCCGGCGAAGATGTTCTGCGCGAGGCCGGCGAGGTTGCCGTCCCGCTGCAGGTCCTGGATGCCGTAGCGCAACGGCAGCGCGAGCAGGACGAGGTACAGGCCGTACTTCGAGAGGAAACTCCGCAGCGCCTGGAGCGCTGTGGACCATGGCGACGCGACGGTGACGGTGGCGGCTTCCAAGGTGGGGGCACTATACGGCGCCCACGGAGGGCGGGCCAGCAGTTTGGCCCGCCCTCCAGGCGCTTCGCTTCCGGGTCCTGCTTACTGCGCCTTGATGACCTCCTTGAAGGTCAGCGCGCCGCCCTTGATCGAGTAGGCGGCGTAGTCCGTGAGGCTCGTATCGCCATTGGCATCGATGCTGTAGGTGCCGAGCACGCTCGAGATGTCCTTCGACGCGAACAGCTGCTTGAGCACCTCGGCGCGGTCGTTGGCCTTGTCGCCGGCGCGCTTGAGCACGTCGAGCGCCAGCGCCATCGTCGCGTAGCCGTAGATGGCGTACGGGTCGACGTTCGTGACGTTGTACTTCGCCTTGTAGTCGGCGAAGAACTTCTGCCCCTCGGCCGGGTACTGGTCCGGCGGCAGCGTCGCCACGAAGGCCGTCACGCGCTTGCCGACGTTGTCCGGCACACCGCCCTTCTTCGGGTCGGAGAACGACGCCTCGGCGATGCCGTCCGGCCCGTAGAGCTTGGCGTCGGGCTGCGCGGCCGCGACGTCCTTGAACACCTGCACGCCGTTCTCGCCCGTGACGCCGCCCCAGAAGAAGCAGTCGCCCTTGAGCTGGGCGGCCGCGGAGCGGTAGTTGGCCGAGCCCTTGTCGGTGCCCTGCTTGTTGCCGATCGCGACGCCCTGGGCCTTGGCCGAGAGCTCGACGTTCTTCGCGACGCCCGCGCCATAGGTCGACTTGTCGTTCCAGATGTCGACCGTCGTGCAGCCGTCCTTCTTGAGCGTCGTGGCAACCGCGGCGCCCTGGATGTTGTCCGCCGGGACGACGCGCGCGTAGGTGCGCGTGCCGGCCGGGTAGTACTTGGCCGGCTCGCCCGGCTCGGAGCCCGGCTTGTCCGTCGTCAGGCCGACGTAGGTGTTCGACGGGCTGATCTGCGGGATGTTGGCCTTGTTGAGGATCGGCAGCGACACCTTCGTACCGCCGGAGTTGAACTCCCCGAGGTAGAAGATCGTCGTCTTGTCGGTGACGGCCTGACGCGCGTTCGAGCCCGTCTGGGCCTCGTCCGCGGTGCCCGGGTTCTGGGCGGTCGAGTCGTCCAGCGACTTGTACTTCAGCGTGAAGCCACCGAGCTTCCCGCCCGTGGCGAACTGCTCGAAGGCGAGCTTCTCGCCGTTGATCACGGCCTCGGACTGCCCGCGCGACGTGCCCTGCAGCGGCAGGCTCGAGTAGATCGTGAGCGTCTTGCTCCCACCGCCGCTGCTGCTGCTCTTGTTGTCGCTGCCGCAGGCGGCGACGCCCAGGCTCACGAGCAGGATCAGGCAGCTTGAGAGTGCCATCCAGCGCTTGCGCAAAGAACTTCCTCCTCAGGAATGACGGGAACGCCGACTCGGGCGCGGCGCCATCCTAGTCAGAGCTTCGGAGGTGGCGCAACCGGTGCACGGCGCTTTGGCGGGCGACCCTAACGGCGAATTGTTGGCGCCGTGTTGAGCGCCGCCGCGTCGTCGGCGCCTCGGCCGCCGAGCACCGGCCGTCGACGGCTCAGCTCGCAGCCCGGCGGAAGAAGGCCGCGCGCACGGCGCCGCGCCGGTCCGGATGGCGGCCCGCGGCGGCGATCGCGCGCAGGATCGCGCGCATCGCAGCCGCGCCGCGCGGCGCGGCGGCGCTCGCGGGACGGCCGAACCGGGCCGCGAACGCCGCCGCGTCCGCGGCGCCCGAACCCGGGGCGGGCGCGAGCGCGAGCGTGCGGTCGCCGGCGGGCGCGAGCGCTGCCGCGCGTGACCCGCTGCGCGCCGCGCGCGCCGTGCGTGCGTCCGTCGGCGTGACCTGGAGGATCCCGGCGGCGTTGAGGATCGGCGCCGAGTACGCGGACGCGCCCTGGTCGAGCTCGCCGAGGTAGGCGATCGCGTCGTCGCGCTGCACCGCCCGGCGGGCGTTGCCGGCGACCCGGTTCGGCGTCCACCCCGCGCGCCGATCGGTCGAGTCGAACACGGCGAACTTGATCGCGCGGCCGCCGGCGCGGCGGCCGGCCTGCGCCAGCGCGAGCTCGGCGCCGTCGACGACGTCGCGCGCGAGCGCGACCGACGGGCCGTGGAGCGGCATGCTCGCGTTGATCGCCAGGCGGTCGCCCTTCGCCGACCCGCCACGGCCGCCGGGCTCCACGCCGCAGCCCGCCAGGAGCATCGCGACGGCCAGTGCCGCCAGGCACCGCATCCGCTCGTCCGCTACCAGGCCGCCGCGCACCGCGGGCGATCATAGGCGCCGGCGGGTCCGCGTCGTCATTCGCGGTTAGGGTTCGCGCGTGCGGTTCGGGATCCTCACGGCCGGCGGCGACTGCCCGGGACTGAACGCGGTGATTCGCGCGTCGGGCCGGCGGCTGCTCGAGCACGGCCACCAGCCGGTCGGGCTGCGGGCCGGCTTCCGCGGCCTCGCCGAGCGCGACCACGTCGTGCTGAACCACCGCTCGCTCTCGGGGATCCTGCATCGCGGCGGGACGATCCTCAAGACCTCGAGCTACAACCCGTTCCGCGAGCCCGACGGGGTCGAGAAGGTGCGCGCGGCGCAGGCGGCCGATCCGCTCGACGGGATCATCGCGATCGGCGGCGAGCACACGATGATGATCGCGGGCCGCGTCTCCGAGGAGGTCGGCCTGCCGGTCGTGGGCGTGCCGAAGACGATCGACAACGACGTCGTCGGCACCGACTACACGTTCGGCTTCGACACGGCCGTGCAGATCGCGACCGACGCGATCGATCGCCTGCACACCACCGCGCAGTCGCACGATCGCGTGATGGTCGTCGAGGTCATGGGGCGCAACAGCGGCTGGATCGCGGTGTTCGCCGGCATCGCGGGCGGCGCCGACGGGATCGTGATCCCGGAGCTCGAGCTGACGGTCGAGGAGCTCGCGGAGGGCATCGAGCGCCGCCACGAGCGCGGCAAGGACTTCTCGATCATCGTCGTCGCCGAGGGCGCCGAGCTCGCCTTCGCCTCGGGCGAGAAGCGGATCGTGCGCGCCTCGAGCGAGACCGACGAGTACGGCTATCCGCGCCTCGGCGGGATCGGCCTGGCGCTGGCGCGCGAGCTCGAGTCGCACACCGGCTACGAGACGCGCGTCACGACGCTCGGGCACGTCCAGCGCGGCGGGACGCCGACCTCGACCGATCGGCTGCTCGCCACGCGCTACGGGATCAAAGCGGCCGAGATGGTGATGGCGGGCGAGTTCGGCCGGATGGCCGCGCTGCACGGCACGGAGATGACGAGCGTCGCGTTCGACGAGGTCACGGGCGTCAAGACCGTCGACCTCCGCTACCTCGAGCTCGCGCGGACCTTCTTCACCTGAGTCCCTCCGGAGCGGAGCGGGCAGCGCACGCCGGCGGCGGCAGGTCGGCGACGCGGCATGGCCGCAGCGCAGGTCCGCGGCTGGCGGAGACGCGCGCGGGTCAGTCGCGGTGGCCCGGCAGCAGCGGCTTCGCGATCCGCAGCGCGAGCACGACGATCACCATCACGAGCGGGATCAGGATCGCGTCGAGCGACTTGACGTCGAGAGCCCAGAGCACGATCCAGATGGTCGCGCCGGCGATGACGGTGAGCAGCAGCCCCATGGGCGGCGGATCCTAGCCGAGCGCGCGGGCGAAGGCGGCGACGAGCTCGCGCGCGGCGGCCGGCGGGTCCTGCGCCTCGGCGACCGCGCGCACGAGCCTGCTGCCGACGATCACGCCGCGGGCGCCCGCGTCGGCCGCCGCGCCTGCCTGCTCGGGCGTCGAGATGCCGAAGCCCAGCGCGACCGGGACCGCGCTGCTCGCCGCGGCGCGGCCGATCAGCTCGGCGAGGTCGCCGTCCACGGCGCTGCGCTCGCCCGTCGTGCCAGTCAGCGCGACCGTGTAGAGGAAGCCACGGGCGCGGCGGCCGATCTCGGCGAGGCGGTCCGCGGGCGTCGTCGGCGCGACGAGCGGCACCAGCGCGAGGCCGCGGGCGTCGCAGGCCGCCAACAGCGCGGGGGCCTCCTCGAGCGGGAGGTCCGGCACGATCACGCCACACGCGCGCGCGGTCACGAGCGCGTCGGCGAACGGCTCGAGCCCGCGCGCGAGCACGATGTTGGCGTAGCACATGACCACGACCGGGATCCGCGCGCTGAGCGCGCGCGCGACCTCGAGCACGCCGTCGAGCGTCGCGCCGGCGGCGAGGGCCGCGGCGCCCGCGGCCTGGATCACCGGGCCGTCGGCGAGCGGGTCCGAGAACGGGACGCCGAGCTCGATCAGGTCAGCGCCGGCGTCGGCGTAGGCCTCACCGATCGCCAGCGAGGTCGGGAGGTCGGGGAAGCCGCCCATCAGGTAGGGCATCAGGGCCGCGCGCCGCGGCGAGTCCGCGAAGGCGGCGGCGATGCGCTCGATCCCGGTCACGCGTCGAGGTCGATGCGGATCGTGAGGAGATCGGTCCCGAACGCGCGCACGGCGAGCGCGGTGAGCTGCCTCATCCCGCGCATCTCGCGCTGGCGCGCGCGCGGGTCGTCCGCGTCGAGCACGCGCGCGACGCCATCGCGCCAGCGACCGCGAGCCCGCACGCGAACGCGCGGCTGCGCCTCGAGGTTGCGCACGTAGGCCGCGGCGCGCCCGTGCTCGGCGACGATCCAGAAGGTGCCGGTCGCGGGGTCGAGCCCGTCGCTTACCGGCGTGCGGCGCCGTTGACCGCTGACCCGCCCGGTGGTCTCGAGCAGCGCGACGCCCGGCACGGGGAGTCCGAGCTGCAGGGCCGCGCGGACTGGTCGATTGAGCGCGTGGACCTGGACGGCCTGGACCACGCGACCTTTGAGCGAGCGCTCAGGCATCGTGCGCGAGGACCTCGGCGAGGTCCTTGTCGCCACGGCCCGAGAGGCAGATCAGATCGAGCTCGCTGTCCGCGTTGGCGAGCGCCCAGGCGAACGCGTGGGCCGTCTCGAGCGCCGGGATGATGCCCTCGAGCGCCGCGACGCGACGGAAGGCCGCGAGCGCCTCGGCGTCGGTCACGGCGACGTAGCGCGCGCGGCCGGTGTCGCGCAGGTGCGCGTGCTCGGGGCCGGAGCCCGGGTAGTCGAGGCCGGCGGAGACCGAGTGCGCCTGGGCGATCTGGCCCTCGGCGTCCTGCATCACGGCCGAGAGCGAGCCGTGCAGCACGCCGGCTCGACCGCCGACCGTCAGCGGGGCGCCGTGGTGGCCCGAGTCGAGCCCCTCCCCCGCCGCCTCGACGCCGATCAGCTCGACGCCGGCGTCGTCGATGAACGCGGCGAAGGCCCCGATCGCGTTCGACCCGCCGCCCACGCACGCGATCACGCGTTGGGGCAGCCGGCCCTCGCGCTCGAGCAGCTGCGCGCGCGCCTCGTCGCCGATCACGCGCTGCAGGTCGCGGACGAGCGCCGGGTAGGGCGCGGGCCCGACGGCCGAGCCGATGATGTAGTGGGTCGTCGCGACGTTCGTCACCCAATCGCGGATCGCCTCGGAGGTCGCCTCCTTGAGCGTGCGCGCCCCGGCCTCGACCGCGGACACCGTCGCGCCCAGCAACCCCATCCGCTCGACGTTGGGGCGCTGCCGGCGCATGTCCTCGGCGCCCATGTAGACGACGCACTCGAGCCCCAGCAGCGCGCAGGCGGTCGCGGTCGCCACGCCGTGCTGGCCGGCCCCGGTCTCGGCGATGACCCGGCGCTTGCCCATCCGGACCGCGAGCAGCGCCTGGCCGAGCGCGTTGTTGATCTTGTGCGCGCCGGTGTGGAGCAGGTCCTCCCGCTTGAGGTAGACGGGATGGCCGGCCGCCTCGCTGAGCTGCCGCGCCCGGTAGAGCGGCGTCGGCCGCCCGGCGAAGTCGCGCAGCAGCAGCTCGAGCTCGGCGCGGAACGCCGGGTCGGCGCGCGCGTCGAGCCACGCGAGCTCGAGCTCGGCGAGCGCGGGCATCAGCGTCTCGGGCACGTACTGGCCGCCGTAGCGGCCGTAGCGGTGCGCGAGCGCCGCGGAATCGGAGCTCGCCGGCGCGCTCACGCGACCGCCTCCGGCGCCGGGGCGTCCCCGCGGGGCTCGGGCTCCGGGCTGGTGGCGGCCGCCGGGGCGTCCCCGCTGGGCTGGGGCTCGGGGCTGGTGGTCGCCGCCGGGGCGTCCCCGGGGGGCTCGGGCTCCGGCGCGGTGGCCGCCACGGCCGCGAAGAACGCGCGCAGCCGGTGCGGGTCCTTGATCCCGGGCGTGGCCTCGACGCCGCTGGCGACGTCGACGGCGAACGGGCGCGTGGCCGCGATCGCGGCGGCGACGTTGTCCGGCCCCAGGCCGCCGCTGAGGATCAGGGGGATGCGCGAGCGCCGCCCGCGCAGCGCCGCCCAGTCGAACGACTCCCCCGTCCCTCCGCGCAGCGACGCCGCGTGGCCGTCGACGAGGTGGAAGTCGGTGTGGAACGCGGCGAGCGCCTGGACGTCGGCCGGCCCGCGGACCTGAACCGCCTTGATCGTCCGGCAGCCCGTGCGGCGGGCGGCCTCGGCGCAGTACGCCGGCCCCTCGTCGCCGTGGAGCTGGAGCAGCGTGAGGCCGCGCTCGTCGGCTGCGCGAGCCAGGTCGTCGAGCGGCTCGTTCACGAACACGCCGACGACCTCGCAACGCCGCTTGAGCGCCGCGGCGATCGCGACCGCGTCCTCGGGCTCGCAGCGCCGCGGCGAGGGCCGGTGGAAGATGAGCCCGACGGCCCAGGCGCCGAGGTCGGCCGCGAGCTCCGCGTCCTCGAGGCGCGTGACGCCGCAGATCTTCACGTGGGGCGCGCCGGCGGACACCCCGCACATCGTACGGACCGGGCGTGCGCCTACTGCGGCGCCTGGGCCGGGCGGTTGGCGAGCGTCACGTCGACCGACTTGGACTTCCCGTTGCGAAGCACCTCGACGGTCACCTTGTCACCCGGCTTGTGCTTCGAGACCAGGGCGCCGAGCCCCGCGGTGTCCCTGACCGTCTCGCCGCCGAGCTTGCGGATCACGTCGCCGCCGAGGTCGACCTGCGCGCCGTCGATCGTCACGGGCGTGTCGCCCGCCCGCAGCCCCGCCTTCTCCGCGGGCCCGCCCGGGGTCAC
>DAIOGP010000017.1:0-12140 GCA_036745135.1 Solirubrobacteraceae bacterium | reverse complement strand
CCTCGCGCGGGGGCTCGCGGCGCGCGAGCGCCAGCGGCGGCGGCTGCGCGACACGCGCGCGACCTGCAACGGGCAGCTCGACGCGCGCGGGGTGCAGCGCCACGTCGCGCTCACCGAGGCGGCGCGCCGCGCGCTCGAGCGGGGCTATGCGCGCACGGGCCTGAGCGCGCGGGGACACCACCGGGTGCTGCGCGTGGCCCAGACGCTCGCCGACCTCGACGGGCGCGAGCACGTCGCCGTCGAGGACGTGATGCGGGCGTTGAGCTACCGGCAGGACGCGGTCGAGGCGGCCGAGGTCGCCGCGTGAGCGATCCGGCGCCTGCAGCCGCCGAGCCCGTCGTAGCGGCCTGCGACGCGTGCCTGCGCCGTACGTGGCTCGTGGCGGCGCTCGCGGGAGGCATCGAGCTGGCCTGGCTGGCCCGCCGCCCGCTGCCCGAGGTGTTGGCGCTGCCGGACGCCGAGCTGATCGCGGCGCTCGGCGGCAAGGCCCGCTCGGCCGTCGCGGCGGGCTGGGCGGCGTTCGAGCCGGAGCTCGCCCGCGCCCGGGCGCGGGCCGCCGGGCTCGCCGCCGTGTGCGGCCACGACGCGCGCTATCCCGCGGCGGCGTTCAAGGAGCTGAACGACGCGCCGGCGATCCTGCACGTGCACGGCGGGGGCCTCGAGCGCCTCGGCGCGCTGCTCGCCGAGCCGGTCGGCGCCATCGTCGGCGCGCGGCGCGCCTCGCCCTACGGGATGGAAGTCGCCCGCGCGCTGGGGCGTGACCTTGCGGCGGTCGGGATCACGGTCGTGAGCGGCATGGCGCTCGGGGTCGACGCGGCGGCGCACGCGGGCGCGCTCGAGGCCCCCGGCGCGACGATCGCCGTGCTGGCCGGCGGCGCCGACCGGCCCTATCCGGCGAGCAAGCGCGGGCTCCACGCGCGGATCGCCACGACCGGCTGCGTCATCTCGGAGCTGCCGCCGGGGTTCGGCGCGCGGCGCTGGTGCTTCCCGGCGCGCAACCGCATCATCGCGGCGCTCGCGTCGGCGACGATCGTCGTCGAGGCCGCGGCGCGATCGGGCTCGCTGATCACGGCCGGCGTCGCGCGGAGCCTCGGTCGCGAGGTCGGCGCCGTGCCCGGACGTGTCACGACGCGCCA
Source organism: Solirubrobacteraceae bacterium (assembly GCA_036745135.1). Lineage (GTDB taxonomy): Bacteria > Actinomycetota > Thermoleophilia > Solirubrobacterales > Solirubrobacteraceae > DAIOGP01. The sequence goes on along the minus strand of DAIOGP010000017.1, from coordinate 11,004 downwards.
GGCCGCCGGCGCGAACGCGCTGATCTTCGACGGCGCGCAGCTCGTGCGCGACGCGCAGGACGTTCTCGACCTCGTGCTCGGGGCCGGCGCGCTCCGCGCCCCCGGCCCGCGCGTGCGGCGGGCGCCCCTCGAGCGGCCGCTGCGCGAGCTGCTCGACGCGGTCGCGGACGGACGCGACACGATCGCGGCGCTCGCCGCCTCGCCCGAGGCGGCCCAGTCGGCGCTGGCAGGGCTCGCGGAGCTCGAGCTGCTCGGCTATCTGCGGCGCGGGGCGGGCGGGCGGTACGCGGTCGTCCCGTAGGCTCCAGCGCCATGCCCGAGCCGGCCAGCGTCCCACGGCTGCTGTCGATCGCCGGCTCGGATTCGGGCGGCGGCGCCGGCATCCAGGCCGACCTCAAGGTGTTCGCGTACTGCGCCTGCCACGGCATGACGGCCATCACGGCGATCACCGCGCAGAACACGGTCGAGGTCCGCGCGGTCGAGCCCGTCTCGCCGGGTCTGATCGTCGCGCAGGTCGAGGCCGTCGCGCAGGACATCGGCGTCGACGCGGTCAAGATCGGGATGCTCGGCACGGTCGCGACGGTGCTCGCCGTCGAGCGCGCGCTCGACGCGCTGCCCGCCGGCGTCCCGATCGTGCTCGACCCCGTCATGGTCGCGGAGTCGGGCGCCGAGCTGCTCGACCGCGACGCGCGCGCCGCGCTGCTCGAGCAGCTCGTGCCGCGCGCGACGGTCATCACGCCGAACCTGCCCGAGGCCCGCGTTCTCGCCGGGCGCGACGCAGCGGCGCCCGAGGCGCCCGAGGCGCCCGAGGCGCCCGAGGCGCTGGCGCGGGCGCTGCACGCGCTCGGCCCGCGCTGCGTCGTCGTGACCGGCGGGCACCGCGAGCTGGCGACCGACGTGTTCTTCGACGGCGAGCAGCTCGTCGAGATCCCCGGTGAGCGCCATCCGGGCGGCGCGGCCCACGGCTCGGGCTGCACGCACTCCGCGGCGCTCGCCGCGCAACTCGCGCTCGGGCACGCCCCGCTCGCGGCGGCGCAACGCGCGAAGCTGATCGCGGCGGCCGCGGTGCGCGACGGGCTGCGCGACCTGGGTGCCGGCGCCGGGCCCGTCGACGTCTTCGGGCTCGTCGCCCGCGCGCGCGCCGAGGCATCCTGAGCGTGCCATAATCAGCGCCGGATGAGGTTCCTGCGCATGAAGCCGGGGCACGGCGAGGTGCTCATCGCCGAGGGGGACGTGGAGCTGCCCGAGGACGAGCGCGCGCTCGTCGCCGAGTTCCGCAGCCAGCTCGAGCAGGGCATGTGGGCGGCCGTGCCGACCACCACCGAGCAGGGACGCCGCGAGGCGGAGCTCGTCCAGAGCTTCGACCAGGTCCCGCGTGACGCGGAGCGCGTGATCTTCTTCCCGCACGCCGCCGGCGGCCGGTAGGCCGGAGCGGGCGTCGTGGCCGTCGCGCTCAGCGCCACCGCGATCGTCATCCTCGCCCTGCTCTGGGAGGTCAGCCTGCCGCGCCTGGAGCGCTGGCTCGACACCCGCCGCGCGCGCCGCGAGCTGCTGCCCGGCGAGCACTTCTTCGACCCGGGTCGCGAGCGCCGCGCCGAGCAGCGGGCGCGCGAGCTGCTGCAGTCGTGCGTGAACGACGAGGAGTGGGCGATGTACCGCGACCTCGGCTTCATCCGCGTGTGGGGCGCCGGCGCCGACGGTCCGGAGCCCCGCGTCGACACCGGCGGCGCGCCCTACGCCTACCTGATCTACCCGCACAAGCCGATCGTCTGCTACCTGCCGCAGACCGGCGCGCTGCTCAACGAGTACTGCGTGGAGTTCCCGGACGAGACGCGTCCGTTCGGCAGCGCCCGCCTGCCGTCCTCCGACGACGTCCTCGCCAAGTGGATGGCGCTGACGGGCGACGAGCAGCGCCTCGTGGGCACCGCCAACATGCACCTGCCCGGCCGCCAGATCGACCCCAAGCAGGTCCGTCGCGACCTGTGGCGGCTCGGCGAATGGGAGCGCCAGCGCGCCGCGCGGGAACGGCGCCAGCCCGGGCCCGGCGGCGCGATCCCGGCGCCCTGAGCCGCCGCCGCGGGCAGCGCGCGCTCGCCCGCGGCTACAGTTCGCGCCCGTGACCGCCGGCTTCGACCTCAAGCACAAGAGCCGCGCCCTGACGGAGGGCCCCGAGCGGGCGCCCGCGCGCGCCTACCTCAAGGGCATCGGCTTCGACGACGAGGCGCTCGCCAAGCCGATCATCGGCGTCGCCTCGACCTGGATCGAGACGATGCCGTGCAACTTCCACCTGCGCGCGCTCGCGGCCAAGGTCAAGGACGGCATCCGCGCCGCCGGCGGGACGCCGATGGAGTTCAACACGATCGCGATCTCCGACGGCATCACGATGGGCACCGCGGGCATGAAGACGTCGCTGGTCTCGCGCGAGGTGATCGCCGACTCGATCGAGCTCGTCGGCCGCGGTCACCTGTTCGACGGCGTCGTCGCGCTCAGCGGCTGCGACAAGACGATCCCCGGCACCGTGATGGCGCTCTGCCGGCTCGACGTCCCGTCGGTGATGCTCTACGGCGGCTCGATCGCGCCGGGGCGCTTCCACGGCCACGACGTCACGATCCAGGACGTCTTCGAGGCCGTCGGGAAGCACGCGGCGGGGACGATGACCGACGCCGAGCTGACCGAGCTCGAGGCGGCCGCCTCGCCCGGCGCGGGGGCGTGCGGCGGGCAGTTCACCGCGAACACGATGGCGATGGCGTTCGAGGTCCTCGGCATCTCGCCGATGGGCTCGGCAATGGTGCCCGCGATGGACGCCAGCAAGGCGCAGGTCGCCCAGGCCTGCGGTGAGCTCGTGCTCGACGTGCTCGCGCGCGGCCAGCGCCCGAGCGACATCGTCACGCGCGCCGGGCTCGAGAACGCGATCGCCGCGATCGCCACGAGCGGCGGCTCGACCAACGGCGTGCTGCACCTGCTCGCGATCGCGCGCGAGGTCGGCGTCGAGCTCTCGATCGACGACTTCGACGTGATCGCCTCGCGCACGCCGCTGCTGTGCGACCTCAAGCCCGGCGGCCGCTTCGTGGCCACCGACCTCTACCGCGCCGGCGGGGTGCCGCTCGTCGCCAAGCGGCTGCTCGAGGCCGGGCTGCTGCACGCCGATGCTCCGACCGTCACCGGCCGCAGCGTCGGCGAGCACGCGCGCGAGGCCGTCGAGACCGAGGGCCAGGAGGTCGTGCGCCCGCTGTCGAACCCGCTCAAGGCGACGGGCGGGCTGGCGATCCTGCGCGGCAACCTCGCCCCGGACGGCTGCGTCGTCAAGCTCGCCGGGCACGAGCGCGTGCTCCACCGCGGCCCGGCGCGCGTGTTCGAGTGCGAGGAGGACGCGATGGCCGCCGTCACCGCCAAGCGCATCGCGGCCGGCGACGTGCTCGTGATCCGCAACGAGGGTCCGGCGGGTGGTCCCGGGATGCGCGAGATGCTCGCGGTGACCGCCGCGCTCGTCGGCGAGGGGCTCGGCGAGGACGTGGCGCTGCTGACCGACGGCCGCTTCTCCGGGGCGACGCACGGCCTGATGGCCGGGCACGTCGCGCCCGAGTCCGTGCGCGGCGGGCCGATCGCAGCCGTGCGCGAGGGGGACGAGATCGTGTTCGACGTCGTGGGCCGCCGGCTGGACGTCACGCTCTCCGACGCGGAGATCGCCGCGCGCGTCGCGGCCTTCGAGCCCCCGCCGCCCGCGTACGCGCACGGCGTGCTCGCCAAGTACGCGCGGCTCGTGTCGAGCGCGGCCGAGGGCGCCGTCACCGGCTAGTGGCAGTGGCGGCCGCGCCGGGCCGCTCGCCTCACGCGGCCGCGGCGGCCTCGCCCGCGGCGAGGAACGCGTCCACGTCCGCGTTGAACCGCGCCGGGCGCTCGAGCATCGCGCAGTGCCCGGTGTCACGGTAGATCAGCGCGCGCGCGTCGGGCAGCAGCTGTGCCCAGCGGTCCGCGTCCCGGACGGGAACGAGCAGGTCGCGGTCGCCCCAGACGATCAGCGTCGGGCGGTCGATCTCCGGCACGCGGGCGCGGAGGTCGTGCCGCGTCAGGTCCTCGAGCGCGCTGAGGAAGCCCTCCTTCCCGGTGCCGTGCAGCTGCTCGCGGCAGAGCGCCGCGGGGAGGCGCTCGGGGTGCGCGAAGACGATCCCGAGGAGCCAGCGCCGGTAGCCGGGCCGGCGCAGGATGCCGTCGGCGTTCGTGGTGACCCAGCGGCCCCAGCCCTGGGTCGCGCGCGCGAGGCCGAGCAGCCGGTCGCGCTGGAAGCGGTCGATCGACATGCCGGCCGCCGAGACCAGCACGAGGCGCTCGACGCGCCGCGGGAACGCGAGCGCGAGCTCGGCGCCGATGAAGCCGCCCATCGAGTTCCCGACGATCGTCGCCCGCTCGACCCCGAGCTCGGCGAGGAGCCGGTCGACGACCCGCGCGTAGCCCGCGATCGAGATCCCGTCGGCGGGCAGCTCGGACGCTCCGAAGCCCGGCAGGTCGAGGGCCAGCACGCGGTGGGAGCGGGCGAAGTGGGGGAGGTTCTCGAGCCAGTTCTGCCAACAGCCGGAGAGCCCGTGGATGAAGAGCATCGCGGGCCCCGAGCCGAGCTCGATCACGTTGACCCGCCGGCCGTCGAGCGGGACCCAGCGCTGGTGCGCGCGCCAGTCGACGTCGAGCCATGCGGAGCGCCCGACGGGCCCGTACGGGTCGGGCCGCGGGCCCTGTGGCGCGGGTGCGGTCGGCATCGCTCGCTAGCTTAACTTCCAGCTCATGCGCATCGCGATCGACATCGACTCGACGCTGCACCACTACTGGGACCAGCTCACCGCCGTGGCCGCGCGGCGCTTCGGCGTGCAGCTCGACTACGACCGGCAGCTGACCTGGGGCATCGGGCTGCTCCGCCCCGAGCAGCTGCACGCGTGCGTGAGCGAGACGCACACCGAGCAGCTCGTGCTCGCCGCGACCCCGTACCCCGGAGCGGTCGAGGCGGTCGCAGGTTGGCACGCCGCGGGCCACTTCATCCACGTCACGAGCCATCGCACGCCCGCCGCGCACGAGGTCACCGAGCGCTGGCTGCGCTCGATCGAGCTGCCGTTCGACGAGCTCTACTGCTCGGACGACAAGGTCACCCGCTGCGCCGAGATCGGGATCGACGTGCTGATCGACGACAGCCCGGTGAACCTCCGCGGAGCGCGCGAACGCGGGATAGCCGGTGCGACGATCATCCATCCCTGGAACCGCGAGCTGTGCGGCGAGGAGGAGGACATCGTCGCGGGTGAGGACTGGCCGGAGCTGGCGTCGGCGCTCGAGCCGATGCTGGCCGGCTAGCGGCGTGCGCTGCGGCCGCCGGCCCGTGCAGGCCCGCGTGCAGGCGTCGCCGACGGCGTCGCGCGCGTCTGACCGATACCCGATACTCCAAGACGGTTTCCTTCGATGAGTCGCCGCGCCCGCCAGCTCGTGATCGGCGGCGTCGCGCTCGCGGTCGCGCTGACGGCGGTCGTGGGCGCGTACGCCTACGACCATGCACGCCGCGACCGCATCGCCAAGGGCATCACGGTGGGCGGCGTCGACGTCGGCGGCCTCGGCGCCGGCGCGGCCCGCGCCAAACTGCGCCGCGACCTGCTCGCACCGCTCGACCGCGCGATCGTCGTCCGCGTCGACGGTCATCGCTTCCGGCTGAGCGCCCGCGCTGCCCGCGTCGGCGCGGACGTCGACGGGATGGTCGCGGCCGCGCTCGAGCGCACGCGCCGGGGATCGATCTTCAGCCGCCTGCCGCGCGAGCTCACCGGTGGACGGATCCGGACCGACCTCCCGAGCGAGATCCTCTACTCGCACGCCGCCGTCGACCGTCTCGTGCGTCGGGTCCGGCGCGCCGTGAACCGCCCGGCGCGCGACGCGAAGGTCGACTTCGCGGCCGCCGGGGCCACGGTCGAGACCGCGCGCGACGGCGTGCAGGTCGATGCGCGGCGCCTGACGCGCGCGATCGAGCGCCGGCTCGTGACGCCCGGCGCCCGCACGGTGCACCTGCGACCGCGGATCACGCGTCCGAAGGTCACGACGGCGCAGCTCGCCAAGCGCAACCCCGCGATCATCGTGGTCAACCGCGGGGCCTTCCGGCTCACCCTCTACAGGGACCTGAAGCCGACGCGGACCTACCGCATCGCCGTGGGCCGCGCCGGCCTCGAGACGCCCGGCGGCCTGTACCACGTCCAGGACAAGCAGACGAACCCGGCCTGGCACGTGCCGAAGAGCGACTGGGCCGGCAAGCTGGCCGGCAAGGTCATCCCGCCCGGCGACCCGGCCAACCCGATCAAGGCGCGCTGGATGGGCATCTACAACGGCGCCGGGATCCACGGCACCGACGCGCTCTCGTCGCTCGGGACGGCGGCCTCGCACGGCTGCATCCGCATGGCGATCCCCGACGTCATCCAGCTGTTCGACCAAGTGCCCGTCGGCGCGCCGGTCTTCATCGCCTGAGCGCCGCGCGCCGGTCGTGGCGGTCCGCGCCCCGCTGGAGGGCGCGAGGGACGATCGCGCCGGCAGAGGGACGCCGACGCGTGCGCTACCCCGCTTGCGCCGCGGGCGCCGCGATCTCCTCGACGGGCACCTCTTCCCAGCCCGCGGCGAGCAGAGAGGCGTAATGCGGGGAGTGGCGAATACAGAGCGACCCGATGAAGATCCCCCGCTCCTGCTTGCGCAGCACCGCGTACCACATGGTCGATGCGTCGCCCGTGCCCTGGATCCGCAGCCACGGCAGCGGCGGCGGCGTGCTCGCGCCGGCGATCCCGGCGGCGATCAGCTGCCGCTGCGTCGCGACCTGACCCTTCGAGGTGTCGATGAAGAACGCGCCCATCGAGCTCGAGCCTAGCGACGCCTGGCGGCGGGCGCTGACGCTGCTCGATCGTGACCTGCGCCGCCGCGGCGCGGCCGAGCCGACACGGCGCGCCTACGGGGTCGACGTCGGGCAGCTCGCCCTGTGGGCGACCGCGCACGGGGTCGAGCCCGAGAGCTGCAGCTACCGCGCGCTGCGCCGCTACGCCGCCGCCCTGTCGGACACGCGCGTCGCGCCGCGCACGCTCGCCCGCAAGCTCGCCGCGATCCGGGCGCTGTTCCGCACCCTGCTCGAGCACGGCGAGATCGAGCAGAACCCGGCCGACCTGCTGCCGGCCCCCAAGCGCCCGCAGCACCTCCCGCGCACGTTGAAGCCGGAGGAGGTCGTGGCGCTGCTCGAGCGGATCCCGGCGACGACCGCGCTCGAGCTGCGCGACCGGGCGCTGTTCGAGCTGGCCTACGCCTGCGGCCTGCGCGCGCGCGAGCTCGTCGACCTCGACCGCGACTCGGTCGACTTCGACGCCGAGCACGTGCGCGTCGAGGGCAAGGGGTCCAAGACGCGGCTCGTCCCGTGCGGCGAGCAGGCGCTCGAGGCGATCGCGCGCTACCTCGAGCGCGCTCGCCCCGCGCTCGCCCCGGGCGGCGACGAGCAGAGCCTGTTCCTCTCGAAGTCCGGCCGCCGGCTCTCGACGTCGGACGTGCGCCGCCGGCTCGCCGTCTGGACGCGCCAGGTCGCGCTCCAGGGCGGCGTCTCGCCGCACGCCCTGCGCCACTCGTTCGCGACGCACCTGCTCGAGGGCGGCGCCGACCTGCGCGCGATTCAGGAGCTGCTGGGGCACGCCAGCATCTCGACGACCCAGGTCTACACTCGGGTAGAGTCCGCGCGGTTGCGGGCCGTCTACTCGCGCAGCCACCCGCGCGCCTGAGGGCGCACTCACCAGGAGAACCGCTCTGCAGACGAACGTCAAGGCGATCGAGCTCAAGGACCTGTGGCGGCGCTACAAGGCCTCGGGCGACACGCGTGCGCGCGAGCGCCTCGTCGTGGCCTACTCGCCGCTGGTCAAGTACGTCGCCGGCCGCATGGGCTCGGGCCTGCCGGCGCACGTCGAGGAGGCGGACCTCATCTCCTACGGGCTGATCGGGCTGATCTCCGCGATCGAGCGCTTCGAGCCCGCGCGCGAGATCAAGTTCGAGACCTACGCGATCACCCGCATCAAGGGCGCGATCATCGACGAGCTGCGCTCGCTGGACTGGGTCCCGCGCTCGGTGCGCGCCCGCGCGCGCGAGATCGAGCGCGCCAACGCGAAGCTCGAGCACAAGCTGCAGCGCGCCCCCACCGACGAGGAGCTCGCCGGCGAGCTCGGCATCACGATGGACGAGCTCCAGGAGGCCCTGCTGCGGATCTCCAACTCGACGATGGTGGCGCTCGACGAGCTGTGGAGCGTCTCGGACTCCAGCGGCGACCAGATCTCGCTGCGCGACACGCTGCGCGACCCCGACGCGCCGGACCCGGCGCAGATCCTCGACGCGACCGAGGTCAAGGACCGGCTCGCCGACTCGATCGCCAGCCTGCCCGAGCGCGAGAAGCTCGTGATCGCCCTCTACTACTACGAGAACCTGACCCTGCGAGAGATCGGCGAGGTCCTCGGCGTCACCGAGTCGCGCGTCTCGCAGCTGCACACGAAGGCCGTGCTGCGCCTCAAGTCCCGTCTGCAGAGCGAGAGCCTGGACGACGACTGAGCCCGGCGCCGCGCTCCGGCGACCGGCCCCGCGCGGCGCGGTATGGTCGCTCCCTCGCCCGACGACACGAGAGGAGCAGCCGCCATGCACACCGGCGCCGGAAGGATTCGCAACGTGGCTCTAGCCGGCCACCGCGGGAGCGGGAAGACGTCCCTGCACGAGGCGCTGCTGTTCCAGGCGGGGGCGATCAACCGGCTCGGGACGGTGGCCGACGGCACGACGGTCGCGGACTCCGACGACGACGAGCGCGCGCGCGGGATGTCGATCTCCGCCGCCGTGGCGTCGTTCGAGTGGGCCGACCGCAAGCTGAACCTGATCGACACCCCCGGCGAGCCGAGCTTCGTCGCCGACGCGCTCGGCGCGCTGCGCGTCTGCGAGTCGGCCGTGTTCGTCGTCAACGCCGTGATGGGCGTCGAGGTGACGACCGCGCGGCTGTGGGAGCGCGCGGCCGAGCTCGACCTCGCCCGCCTCCTGTTCGTGAACATGCTCGACCGCGAGCGGGCCGACTTCTTCCGCACCCTGGAGTCCCTCAAGGCCGCGTTCGGGCCGCACGTCGTCGCGACCGAGATCCCGATCGGCGCCGAGCACGAGGTCTCGGGCGTGATCGACCTGATCGACATGCGCGCCTTCCGCTACGAGGGCGCCGGACGCGACAACTGCACGGAGATCGAGATCCCGGCTGAGCTCGCCGATCAGGCCGCCGAGTACCGCGAGAACCTGATGGACGAGGTCGCCGAGAACTCCGATGCGCTGATGGAGCGCTACCTCGACGGTCAGGAGATCGCGCACGAGGAGATCGTGGCTGCGCTCAAGGAAGGCACGAACCACGGCGCGATCTTCCCCGTCACCTGCGGCGTCGCGACGCGCAACCTCGGCACCAACCGGCTGCTGGACGCGATCGTCGAGGACCTGCCCTCGCCCGTGAAGCACGGCGGGCTCGTGATCGGGGATCTGACGCTCGAGCCGGTCGAGGACCGCGAGGTCGTCGCCTACGTCTTCAAGACCCGCGCGGACCAGTTCGCCGGGCGCATCAACCTCTTCCGCGTCTACCAGGGCGTCATCCGGCCCGACGCGCACGTCACGAACACGCGCGGGCACGTCAAGGAGCGCATCGGCCAGCTGCTCGTCCCGCGCGGCAGGGAGCTGACGCACGCCGAGGAGTTCGGTCCCGGCGACATCGGCGCGGTTGCGAAGCTCAAGGAGACGAAGGCGGGCGACTGGCTCGCGGCCCGCGACGAGCCGCTGGAGATGCCCACGCTCAGGCTCCCGGCGCCGGTGATGGCGTTCGCGATGGAGCCGAAGACCAAGGGCGACGAGGAGAAGGTCTTCACGGCGCTGCGCCGCCTGCAGGAGGAGGATCCGACGATCGACCTGCACCGCGACCCCGAGACCGGCGAGCAGATCGTCGCCGGCCTGTCGCAGATGCACGTCGAGGTGATCGTCGACCGGTTGAAGTCGCGCTTCGGGGCCGAGGTCAACCTCAAGCCGCCGCGCGTTCCCTACCAGGAGGCGATCCGCGGGACCGCCAAGGCGCACGGCCGGCACAAGAAGCAGTCCGGCGGACGCGGCCAGTTCGGCGACTGCCACATCGAGATCGAGCCGCTCGAGGCCGGCGCCGGGTTCGAGTTCGTCGACAAGATCAAGGGCGGGGTGATCCCGTCGTCGTTCATCCCCGCTGTCGAGAAGGGCGTGCGCGAGGCGATGCAGCACGGCGTCGTGGCCGGCTACCCGATCAAGGACGTGCGCGTGAAGGTCTACGACGGCTCGTACCACACCGTCGACTCATCGGAGATGGCGTTCAAGATCGCCGGCTCGCTCGCGATGCGCCAGGCGCTCGAGGGGGCCTCGCCCGTGCTGATGGAGCCGATCATGACGGTCACCGTGACCGTGCCCGAGGACTGCGTCGGCGACGTGATCGGCGACCTCAACTCGCGCCGCGGCCGCCCGCTCGGGATGGAGCCCGTCGGCGCGATGACGGAGGTCAAGGCCGAGGTCCCGATGGCGGAGATGCTCACCTACGCGCCCGACCTGCGCTCGCTCACCGGCGGGCAGGGGGAGTACGCGATGGAGCTCGCGCGCTACGAGGAGGTCCCGGCGCACCTCGCGCAGAAGATCGTCGAGCAGGCGAACGAGGCCCGGGAGGCCGTGCGCGCCTGAGGCAATCCGCCCGCGCCGCCGGGGGTCGATACCCTCGGCGGCGATGAGCACGCGCCGCGAGATCCGCACGAACAAGGCCGACGTCTCCTGCGACGTCTGCGGTCGCACGCTGCTGGGCGGTGAGCACCCGGAGACGTACCTCGCCGGCGGCGCTCGCCGCCAGGTCTGCGAGCTGTGCACGCCGCGCGCCGTGCACGAGGGCTGGATTCGCGAGGCCGCCTCCAGCGGCGAGCTGCCCGCGCGCGCCTTCGGCGGCGTGCGCACCCGCTC
>DAIOGP010000016.1:0-12188 GCA_036745135.1 Solirubrobacteraceae bacterium | reverse complement strand
GCGCCGCGGGTGCGCGCCGCGGGCTGCGTCTTCGTCGGCGCGAGCGGCGCGACGGCGTTCGGCGACTACGTCGCGGGCTCCAATCACGTCCTGCCCACGGGCGGCGCGGCGCGCTTCGCCTCGGGGCTCTCGCCGCGCCATTTCCGGCGCCGGCTGGCCGAGGTCCGCATCGGCGCCGCCGGCGCCGCGATCGCCCCGCCCGGCGCGGCCGTCGCGCGGGCCGAGGGCTTTCCCGTGCACGCCGAGTCGATGGAGGCGCGCATCGGGGAGAATGGCGGGCCATGACCGAGTCGTCGCCCCGCGCAGCGCGCATCGAGCGCACCACGAACGAGACGCAGATCGCGCTCGCGCTCGACCTCGACGGCACGGGCGCCGGCACGCGCACGACCGGCGTCGGCTTCCTCGACCACATGCTCGACCTGCTGGCGCGGCACGGGCACTTCGACCTCGACGTCACGGCGACCGGCGATCTCCAGACCGGCGCCCACCACACCGTCGAGGACGTCGGCATCGCGCTCGGCCAGGCGCTCGACGCGGCGCTCGCCGACCGGCGCGGGATCTTCCGCTACGGGCAGGCGACCGTCCCGATGGACGAGGCACGCGCGAGCTGCGCGATCGACGTCTCGGGACGTCCCTTCCTCGCCTTCGAGGCGCAGCTGCCGCCCGGCGCGATCGGCGACTTCGATTACGAGCTGGTCGAGGAGTTCTTCCGCGCACTGGCGATGAACGCGAAGCTCACGCTGCACCTGCGCGCGGAGGCGGGGACCAACGTGCACCACATCATCGAGGCGTGCTTCAAGGCCTGCGCGCGAGCGTTGCGCGGCGCGGTCGCGATCGACCCGACCGAGCGCGGCGTGCCGAGCACGAAGGGGACATTGACGTGAGCGCGCCCGCGATCGCCGTGCTCGACTACGGCATGGGGAATCGGCGCTCGGTCGAGAAGGCGCTCGAGCACGTGGGCGCCCGCGCGCGGATCACGCGCGACGCCGCCGAGCTGCGGGCCGCCGACGGGCTGGTCGTGCCGGGCGTCGGCGCGTTCCCGCAGGCGATGCGCAACCTCGCGGAGCTCGGTCTCGACGAGCTGCTGGCCGAGCGCGCGGCCGCGGGCGTTCCGCTGCTCGGCATCTGCCTGGGCATGCAGCTGCTGTTCGAGTCCTCGACCGAGCGCGAGGGCGCGGCGGGGCTCGGACTGCTGCCGGGGGGCGTGGAACGGCTCCCGGCAGACGGCCTGAAGCTCCCGCACATCGGCTGGAACCTGGTCCGCTGGGCCCGGCCCTCGCCGCTCACCGAGGGGCTCCCCGAGGCGTGCGCCTTCTACCACGTGCACTCGCTCGCGGCGCGGCCGGCCGAGGACGACGACGTGCTCGGCACCGCCGAGTACGGAGCCCCGTTCGTCAGCGCGGTCGCGCGCGGATCGCTCTACGGCGTGCAGTTCCATCCGGAGAAGTCCTCCGCTCACGGGCTGGCCCTGCTGCGCAACTTCGCCGGGGTGTGCGCGCGGGTCGCCGCGTGATCCTCTACCCGGCGATCGACATCCTCGGCGGGCGGGCCGTGCGGCTGCGCCAGGGCGACTACGACGAAGCGACCGTCTACGAGGAGGACCCGCTGCGGGCCGCGCGCGCGTGGATCGACGCCGGCGCCCGCGCGCTGCACATCGTCGACCTCGACGGCGCGCGCGACGGACGGCCGCGCAACCTCGAGCACGTCGAGCGCATCGCGGCCGCGGTCGACGTGCCGATCCAGGTCGGCGGCGGCCTGCGCGACGCGGCGTCGATCGACGCGCTGATCGCCGCCGGGGCTGATCGCGTGGTGCTCGGCACCGCCGCCGTGGCCGACGTCGACGTGCTCGATGCGGCGCTCGCGACCCACGGCGCCCGCGTGCTCGTCTCCGTCGACGCGCGCCAGGGGAACGTCACGACGCGCGGCTGGACCGAGCAGACGACGATTCCCGCGGCGGACGCCATCGCCCGGCTGCAGGAGCGCGGCGTGCGGCGCTTCGTCTACTCGAGCGTGTCGCGCGACGGGATGCTCAGCGGTCCCGACCTGGCCGAGGTACGGGGGATCGCCGCCGTCGTGCGCGGGCAGTTCATCTACTCGGGCGGCATCGGCCGGCTGGCCGACCTCGCTGCGCTCGGCGGCCTGCGGCAGGTCAACCTCGCCGGGGTGATCGTCGGCACCGCGCTCTACGAGCGGAGCTTCACGATCGCCGCGGGCCAGGCAGCGCTCGACGGCGCCGACGCCGAGACGGGGAGCTGATGCACTTCAAGCGCGTGATCCCGTGCCTCGACGTGGACGGTGGGCGCGTGGTCAAGGGGACCGAGTTCGTGGACATCCGCGACGCGGGCGACCCGGTCGAGCTCGCCCAGCGCTACGACGCGGAGGGCGCCGACGAGCTCGTGTTCCTCGACATCACCGCGACGCACGAGCGGCGCGACACGATCGTGGCGCTCGCCCGGCGCACGGCTGACGAGGTCTTCATCCCGTTCACGATCGGCGGCGGGATCCGCTCGGTCGCCGACGCGCAGGCGGTGCTCGACGCCGGCGCCGACAAGATCGCCGTCAACTCGGCCGCGGTGGCGCGGCCCGAGCTGATCGACGAGCTCGCGCGCGTGCTCGGCTCGCAGTGCGTCGTCCTCGCGATCGACGCCAAGCGCCGCGCCGACGGCGAGGGCTTCGAGGTCCACGTCGCCGGCGGGCGCACCCCGACGGGCCGCGAGGCGGTCGCCTGGGCGCGCGAGGGCGTCGCGCGCGGCGCCGGGGAGATCCTGCTCACGAGCATGGACCGCGACGGCACGAACGACGGCTACGACCTCGAGCTGACAGCCGCGGTGTCCAGCGCGGTCGACGTCCCGGTGATCGCGTCCGGTGGCGCCGGCGAGCCCGCGCACCTCGTGGCTGCGCTGCGCTCAGGCGCCGATGCCGTGCTGTGCGCCTCTATCTTCCACTACGGGCACTACCGGGTGCAGGACGCGAAGCGCGCGCTGCACGCAGCCGGCGTGCCCGTGCGCGAGCCCTGAACACCCGCTCGGGCGCGAGCGCGTAGAGGGTCGAGTAGCCGGTCAGGAAGATCGTCTCGCCGTCGGAGATGACCGGGTTGAAGGCGCCGCGGCCGAAGCCGAAGACGCGCCGGCCCGTCCGCACGCTCAGGCCGAGCGTTGTCTTCGCCGCGAGGTTGGACAGGTAGACGATGTCGCCGACGACCGTCGCCGAGCCCGAGATCTTGCCGCCGACGCGCGTCCGCCAGCGCACCGAGCCCGAGCGCGCGTCGAGCGCGTAGAACGTGCCGTCGTAGGAGCCGATGTAGACGCTCGGCGGCGTGCCGGGGACCTGCGCGACGGCGGGCGAGCCATAGACGTAGTTCCCGGTCGTCGTGCGCCACGCGAGCTGCCCCGAGCGGGCCGCGAACGAGTAGACCTTGCCGTCCGTGTTCCCGACGTAGACCCGGCCGAACGCGACCGCCGGGGTCGAGTAGAACTGGCCCGAGCCGAAGCCGAAGCGCGCGCCGCTCGTGCCGGCGCGCCACACGACGCCGCCGTCGGAGGCGCGCAGGCAGGTGACGTGGCCGCTGTAGTCCGCGAGGAACAGGTGCGGGCCCTGCATCGCGATCCCGCCCTTGACCGCGCCCGCCGCGCGGTAGGTCCAGAGCGTTCTGCCGTCGCGCGCCCGCAGGGCGAAGACGGTCCCGTTCTCCGTTCCGAAGTAGAGCCGGCCGGCGTCGATCAGCGGCGAGGACTCCGCGCGGCTGGCGAGCGCCCGCGACCAGCGCACGCGACCGTTGCGCGCGTCGAGCGCGGCCACGCGGCCGGCCCGCAGGCCCGGCCGGCGCTTGAGCAGGACCACGTACACGACCCCGTGGGCGACGGCCGGCGAGGCGGCGGCGAGCGCACCGATCTTCCGGCGCCAGCGGATCCGGCCGGTGTGCTTGGCGATCGCCACGAGCAGGCCGTCGTTCTTGAGCTGGTAGAGCGAGTTGCGCGCCATCACCGGCGGGAACTCGAGCAGCTTCGAGCCGGCGGCCGTCCACAGCCGGCGGAACGGCGGGTGCAGCGGACGGCCGACGGCGAGGTAGCGCGTGCGCGCCTTCGTGTAGCCGTACAGCGGCCACGCGAAGCGATCGGCCACGCGCGGCGTCACGGGCGGCGGCGTCACGGGCGGCGCCGGCACGAACTCGACCTTCGGGTTCGAGACGTCCTTCGTGCGGTTGTGGGCCACCTCGAGGAAGACCGCCACCCCGATCCCGAGTGCCATGACCCCGGTCGCGAGCGCGATGAGCAGGCGCCGGCGGCGGCGGCCCGGGAGGGACGGCATGGCAGCGGATGCTAGCGGCGGCGAAACTCCCGTCATGCCGGTTCCCGCACCCGACCAGCTCGCAGGTCTGATCCGCGCCCAGCCTTGGGCGCCGCGCCTGCTCGCGGCGCTCGCGGGCGTCACCGGCGTGCACCTGGTCGGCGGCGCGGTGCGCGACCTGCTGCTGGGGCACCCGCACCCGGACCTCGACCTCGTCGTGGAGGGCGACGCGACCTCCGTCGCGCGAGCGCTCGCCGACCGGATCGGCGGGAGCGCTGTGATCCACGAGCGCTTCGGCACGGCATCCGTGACCGCCGACGAGCTGGCGCTCGACCTGGCGACCGCGCGCGCCGAGGTCTATGCAGCACCCGGCGCGCTGCCCGAGGTGCGCCCCGGGACGCTCGCCGAGGACCTGCTGCGCCGCGACTTCACCGTCAACGCGATCGCGGTCGCGCTCGACGCCGAGCGGTTGGGCGAGCCCCACGCCGCGCCGCACGCGTTCGCGGACATCGACGCCCGGCTGATCCGCGTGCTGCACCCGGCGAGCTTCCGCGACGACCCGACGCGCCTCCTGCGCGCCGTGCGCTACGCAGCGAAACTCGGCTTCGAGCTCGAGCCGGGCACCGCAGCGCTGGCGCGCGAGGCGGCCGCCGCCGGCGCGCTCGCGACGGTCTCCGGGGCACGCGTGCGCGACGAGCTGCTCGACCTGCTCGGCGCGCCCGAGGCACCGCGCGCCGTCGCCGGCGTGGCGGCGCTCGGCCTCGCCGAGGCGCTGCACCCGCTGCTGCGGGCCGACGCGGAGCTCGTCGGGCGCGCCCAGGCGCTCGCGCCGGCCGATGCCCGGCGCGACCTGCTGGCGCTGGCCGCCTGCGCCGGCGCGCTGCCCGCCGACGAGCTGCGCGGGTGGCTCGACGACCTCGCGCTCGAGGCCCACGCCCGCGACGTCGTCCTGCGCGCCGCGCGCGCGCCGCAGCGGCTCGCAGCCGCGATGCTCGCGGCGGCGCGCGACTCGGACCTCGGGGCGCTGCTCGAGCGCGAGCCGGTCGAGGCGGTGGCGCTCGCCGGCGCGCTCGGGGCCCAGGAGCCGGCCCGGCGCTGGTTCGCCGAGCTCCGCGAGGTCCGCCTCGAGGTCGACGGCGGCGACCTGCTCGCGGCGGGCGTCCCCGAGGGCCCGGCGATCGGCGCGGGCCTCGCGGCCGCGCTCGCGCGCAAGCGCGACGGCGAGATCAGCGGGCGACCGCAGGAGCTGGCGGCGGCGCTCGCGGCCGCGCGGTCCGCCGGTTCCCGCCGGGGTTAGGATCGCGTCGTGCCGAGCGCCCCGAACGCCATGCGCTGGTCCGGGGCGCCCGGGCACTACGAGGTCTGGTACGTCTCGCTGACGGACCGTGGCAGCGGCTGCGGCGCCTGGCTGCGGTTCACGCTGCTCGCGCCCACCGCGGAGCGGTCGGACGCGCCGACCTGCGCCCTGTGGCTGATGGCGATGGACCCCGCCGACCCGTCCGCGAACCTCGGCCGCAAGCGGACGTTCCCGATCGCCGAGCTGCGCGCCACGGCCGCGCCCTTCGGCCTCGAGCTCGCGGGGGCGTCACTGAGCGACCACGGCAGCACGGGCGCGTTCGACGACGTCCGCTGGGACCTGCGCTGGACGCCGACGCTTGGCGCGTACCACCACGTGCACCCGTTGCTGTCGGCGGTGGGGGCCGCGCGGACGGAGCTCGTCCTCCCGCATCCCGATCTCGCGATCGAGGGGACGCTCGAGCTGCGCGGCCGCACGCTCGAGCTCGCCGGCGCCCGCGGCGGCCAGGCCCACCTCTGGGGCTCCAAGCACGCCAGTCGCTGGGCCTGGGCGCACTGCAACGACTTCGAGCCGGCCGGCGGCGGCCGCGCGGCCGAGACCTTCGTCGACGGGGTGTCCGTCGTCGTGCCCCGGCTCGGGCGCGAGGTCGGCCCGAGCACCCCGGTGGTCGGCCGCGTGCTCGGGCGCGACCTCGAGTCCATCTCGCCGCTGCGCGTGCTCGCGAACGCCAGCCGCTTCACGGCGACGAGCTGGAGCTTCACCGCGCGGGCGGGCGACCTCCGCGTCACCGGCGAGGTCGACGCGCGCCGCGATGATCTCGTCGGCGTGACCTACGAGGACCCTGACGGCGAGCGCGCCTACTGCTACAACAGCGAGGTGGCGACGATGCGACTCCACGTCTGGGAGCGCCCGCGCCGGGCCGCCGCCTGGTCGCTGCGCGAGACGCTCGTGGCGCCCGGCCGCGCGCACTTCGAGTTCGCCCAGCGCGAGCCGCTGCCCGACCTGCCGCTGCTCGTCGCGTGAGGGTCCCGCGGCCGTTCCGGATCGCCGGCGAGCACCTGGCGATCGACCTGCCCGGCGCGACGGCGTGCTTCACCACGCGGCGCGGTGGCGTCTCGACGGGCCCGTTCGCGACGCTCAACCTCGGCTTCCACAGCGGCGACGACGAGGCGGCCGTCGCCGCGAACCACGCGCGGCTCGCGGCCCTCACCGGCATCGCGCCCGAGCACGTGGCCCGGGGCCACCAGGCGCACGGCACCGTCGTGCGGGCGCTGGCCGCCGCGCCGGACCCGGACGCTCAGCTCGCCGAGGCCGACGGTCAGGCGACCAGCGCGCTCGGCGTCGCGCCGCTCGTGCTCGTCGCCGACTGCCTGCCGATCGCCGTGGCGGGCGTCGGCGCGGTCGCGATGCTGCACGGGGGCTGGCGCGGCCTCGCGGACGGGATCGTGGCGGAGGGCGTCGGCGCCATCCGCGCGCTCGGCTGCGCGAGCCCGCTGAGCGCGGCGATCGGCCCTGGGATCGGGCGCTGCTGCTACGAGGTCGGCCCCGAGGTCCACGCGCGCTTCGCGCAGCACGGTCCGGACGTGCGCGACGGCGCGCACCTCGACCTCAAGCTCGTGGCGCGGCGCGCGCTCGAGCTGGCCGGCGTCGACACGGTCGAGGACGTCGGGCTCTGCACCAGCTGCGCGGCGCCGGAGCTGTTCTTCTCGCACCGGCGCGACGCCGGGCGCACGGGCCGCCAGGCGGGGATCGCGTGGCGCAGCTGATCACGGGGCTGACCGCGGAGCGCGTCCGCGCGAACCGCCTGCGGATCGAGGCGGAGATCGCGGCCGCGGCGACCCGCGCGGGGCGCGACCCGGCGGCGGTCGAGCTCGTCGCGGCCGTCAAGTACGTCGCGCTCGAGGACCTCCACGTGCTCGCGGACGCCGGCATCCGGGTGGTGGGCGAGAACCGCGCCCAGGACCTGATCGCGAAGCGGGCGGCGACCGGCGATGCCTTCGTCTGGGACTTCATCGGCCAGCTCCAGAGCCGGAAGGTGAAGCTGATCGTCCCGCACGTGCGGCTCATCCACTCGGTCGCGACCGACTCGGCGCTCGAGCAGCTCGGCCGACACGCGCCCGCCGATACCGAGGTGCTGGTCGAGGTCAACGTCGCCGGGGAGCTCGACAAGGCCGGCGTCGCCCCGGGCGAGCTCGAGGCGTTCATCGCGCGCTGCCCGGTACGCGTCGGCGGGCTGATGACGATGCCGCCGCTGGCCGCCGACCCCGAGGCGAGCCGGCCGTGGTTTCGGGCGCTGCGCGAGCTCGCGGCGCACCACGGCCTCCCGCGGCTCTCGATGGGGACCACGCAGGACTACGTCGTCGCCGTGGAGGAGGGCGCGACGCTCGTGCGCATCGGCACGAGCCTCTACGCATGATCGGGGGGCGCACGCTAAGGTCCGCGTGCAGAGCAGGGGAATCCGCTCCCCGCCCGAAGATCGCAGAGACATGGCCCTGAAGGACACCTGGCACAGCGCGCTCGTCTATTTCGGCCTGGCGCACGACGAGGAGTACTACGAGGACGACGCGCTGCGTCCCGAGCCCGAGCCCGAGGCCCAGCTCGAGGACCGCTACCGCGAGCGCCCGAACGTCCGCCGGCTCGCGGGGCGCCGCCGTCGTGACGAGATCGAGGAGATCTTCGGCGACGAGTCCTCCGAGCGGCGCACCACGGTGCTGCGCCCCGTCAGCGGGGAGCGCAACGGCGGCCGCAACGGCGTCCGCGTGCATCTCGTGATTCCCAAGAGCTTCAACGACGCGCAACAGGTCGCGGACCGGTTCAAGGACGAGATCCCCGTGATCCTCAACCTCCAGGGCACGGAGACGGACCTCGCCAAGCGCCTGATCGACTTCGCCAGCGGGCTGACGTACGCGCTCAACGGCGGCATGCAGCGCATCGCGGACAAGGTCTTCCTGCTCACGCCGCGCAACGTCGAGGTCTCGGCGGAGGAGCGCGCGCGGCTCATCGAGAAGGGCTTCTTCAACCAGTCCTGACGGCGCCGGCGCCCGGGCGGAGCGCCCGCGGCACGCACCCCGTGCCGCCCAGCCCGGCCGCTAGGCTTGCGCGCGCATGCTGGTCGGCCTCATCGGTGCGGGGAACATGGCGCGCGCGCTCGCCCGCGGCTGGGGCGAGCCCGTGCTCTGCACCGACGCCGGCTCGGGCCGGGCGCAGGCGCTCGTCGCCGAGCTCGGCGGCGAGGTGCTGGCCTCGAACGCCGAGCTGGCGCGGCGCGCCGAGCTCGTCGTGCTGTGTCACAAGCCGGCGCAGCTCGACGTGGTCGCGGCGGAGGTCGCGGGCGTCGCGCCGGCCGTCGCCTCGGTGCTCGCCGGGGCCTCGGTCGAGCAGCTCCGGGCCGCATACGACGGCACCCCGGTCTTCCGGCTGATGCCGAACACGCCGGTCGAGGTGCGCGCCGGCGTGATCTGCCACGCGCCCACGACCGGGGTCGATGTCGACCTGTCCGCGCGCGTCCTCGAGCGCTTCGCCGTGCTCGGCGAGGTCGTCGAGGTCGAGGAGCGGCTGATGGACGTCGCCGGCGGGATCGTCGGCGTCGGACCGGCCTACGTCGCCCTGCTCGCGGAGGCGCAGGTCGACGCGGCCGTCAAGCGCGGGATGCCGGCGCCGCTCGCGTCCCAGCTGGTCGGCGGGACCCTCGGCGGCAGCGCGACCCTGCTCCGCGCCCGGGGCCATGACACGCTCGCCGTGCGTCGCGAGGTCACCTCGCCCGGCGGCACGACCGCGCGCGGCCTCGCCGCGCTCGAGCGCGGCGGCGTGCGGGCGGCGTTCGTCGACGCGCTCGACGCCGTCCTCGAGTGGGGCGCGCCGTGAGCGTCATGGCGGCGATCACCTCGTCGGACATCGCCGGGTACGTGCGCGCGCTCGTCCGCGTCTACTCGGCGCTGATCATCATCCACATCGTCATCTCGATCGTCTTCTCGCTCGGCGGCCGCATCCCCTATGCGCGCTGGTCGAACGCGGTCATCACCTTCCTGCGCGACGTGTGCGAGCCCTATCTCGCGATCTTCCGCCGCATCATCCCGCCCTTCGGCGCGATCGACTTCAGCCCGATCCTGGCGCTGATCGCGCTGTCGTTCGTGGGCGAGCTGGTCGCGCGCGCCATCGAGCGCATTTGAGCGCGCGTGCGGCCTGGGGGCGCGCGCTGGGCGTGCTCGTGCTGGTCACCGCGCTCGACCAGGCGGCGAAGGCGATCGTCGTCGCGAACATCGGGCGCATGGAGCGCGTGTCGCTCGGCCTCGGGATCGACCTCGTCAACGTCCGCAACCGGGGGGTTGCGTTCGGCTTCCTGTCGAGCGGCGGCGGGATCGTCTTCGCCGTGACCGCCGCGGCCCTCGCGCTGCTCGTCGGCTACTTCGCGCTGCACACCGCCAAGCCGCTGATCTGGCTGCCGACCGGGCTGCTGCTCGGCGGCGCGGTCGGCAACCTCATCGACCGCGCGCGGCTCGGCTCGGTCGTCGATTTCGTCGACTTCCCGCTCTGGCCCGCGTTCAACCTTGCGGACGCGGCGATCACGGTCGGCATGGTGACGCTGCTCTACGTCCTCGAGCGCGGCGCGCAGCGTGCATGAGACGCTCGACGTCCCGGCCACGGCGGCCGGCGAGCGGCTCGACCGGTTCCTCGCCGTGCCGCTCGGCTCGCGAGCCCGGGCGCAGCGCCTGATCGACTCCGGCGCGGTGACCGTCGACGGCCGGCCGCGACCCAAGCGCCACGAGCTCGCCGGCGGCGAGCGAATCGAGATCGAGATGGTGGAGCGACCGCCGGCCGAGCCGCGCGACACCGCGCCGTTCGACGTCGTCTACGAGGACGCGGACCTGCTCGTCGTCGACAAGCCGCCGGGCGTCGTGGTCCACCCGGCGCGCGGGCACCGCGAGGGCACGCTCGCCCAGGCGCTCGCGGGCATCGCCGGGGGCGGCGCCGAGCCCGAGCGAGCCGGCATCGTCCACCGCCTCGACCGCGACACGTCCGGGCTGCTCGTCGTCGCGAAGACCGAGGAAGCGCACCGCGCGCTGCGCGCGGCGCTCGCGGCGCGACGGATCGAGCGCGAGTACCTGGCGCTGGTAGAAGGCCGGCCGCCGGCCCGCACGGGGACGATCGACGCGCCGGTCGGCCGCGATCGCCGTGCCCGCACGCGGATCTCGACCGACACGGACACGCCGCGCGCCGCGGTGACGCACTTCGAGATCGAGCGGCCGCTGCCGACCTCCACGCTGCTGCGCGTACGGCTCGAGACGGGTCGCACCCACCAGATTCGCGCCCACATGCGGGCGATCGGACACCCGGTGGCCGGCGACCCCGAGTACGGCACGCCGGGGCTCTTCGGCCTGCGGCGTCAGTTCCTGCACGCGGCGCGGCTCGCCTTCGACCACCCGCGGACCGGCGCGCGCCTCGAGCTGCGCTCGCCGCTCCCGGACGACCTCGCCGCCGCGCTGGCGCGCGCGGCGGAGACGACCTGAGCGCACCGCGGAACGCCGCGCGCGAGCCGGCTGCGTAGAATCAGGCGCTCAATCACCCGACCCCGTCCAGGGGCCGGCCCGCGATCCCTGTCCGGCCTCCGAGGCCGGTTCGCGTGGCGGCCGGGCGGGCCGTTTCATCCGACAAGACAAGGGAGCATCCACAGTGGCCCAAGTGGGAATCAGAGAGCTGCTGGAGGCCGGCGTGCACTTCGGCCACCAGACACGCCGCTGGAACCCGAAGATGCGTCGCTTCATCCACGGCGAACGCGGCGGGATCTACATCATCGACCTGCTGAAGACCGAGACGCTGCTCGCCAACGCGCAGCAGTTCGCGGCCGAGGTCGCGCGACGCGGCGGCATCGTCCTGTTCGTCGGCACCAAGAAGCAGGCCCGCGACGCCGTCAAGGAGGTCGCGGAGGGCGCCGGCATGCCCTACGTCAACAACCGCTGGCTGGGCGGCCTGCTGACGAACTTCCAGACGATCAACCAGCGGATCAAGCGCCTGCACGACCTCGAGCGCTACGCCGCGGACGGCCAGCTGGCCCTGCTGCCGACGCGCGAGCGCATGGCCGCCGAAGCGGACCTGACGAAGCTCCAGATGAACCTCGGCGGCGTCAAGGACATGCAGCGCGTGCCCGATGCGATCTTCGTCATCGACCTCAAGACCGAGGTGATCGCGGTGCGCGAGGCGCAGCGTCTGCGGATCCCGATCATGGGCCTCGTCGACACCAACTGCGACCCCGACGGGATCGACTTCGTGATCCCCGGCAACGACGACGCGATCCGCTCCTGCCTCCTGGTCACCAAGGCCATCGGCGACGTCGTGGGCGCCAACCACTCGGTCTTCCGCGCCGAGGAGGAGCAGGCGCGGCTCGAGGCCGAGGAGAAGGCGCGCAAGGAGGCCGAGGAGCGCGCGAAGCGCGAGGCCGAGGAGCAGGCGAAGCGCGAGGCCGAGGAGGCAGCCGCGGCCGCGGCGGCGCGCGCCGCCGCCGAGCAGGCCGCGGCGCAGGCGGCCGGAGCTCCGGCGCAGGCCGCTCCGGCGGCTCCGGCGCAGGCCGCTCCGGCGGCTCCGGCGCAGGCCGCTCCGGCGGCTCCGG
>DAIOGP010000015.1:4127-12307 GCA_036745135.1 Solirubrobacteraceae bacterium | reverse complement strand
CTGCCCGCGGTCCGTGGCTCGCGAGCTTCGCGCGCCGTTCCGTCGAAAGGAGCTCCATCGATGCACCGCATGCGGCTGCCGGCCGTGATCCTCATCTCGCTCGTCGTGCTCACTGTTGGCGTGCCCGCGGCGTCCGCGAAGGTCGCCACGATCACGATGAGCGGCTCGACCTCCGTGGCCCCGCTGGCCGCGAAGCTGGCCAAGGGCTATCTGAAGATCAAGAAGAACAAGGGCAAGGTCCGCTTCAAGCTCGCCCAGGGCGGCTCTGACGTCGGCGTCGCCGACGTCGCGGCCGGGCGCGTGACGATCGGCAACTCGTCGCGCGACGCGAAGCCCTCGGACCCCGGCGGACTGGTGTTCAACCCGATCGCGAAGGACGCGATCTGCCTGATCACCAACCCGAGCAACAACCTCGGCAACCTGACGCTGCAGCAGGTGCAGGACATCTTCTCCGGTAAGACGGTCAGCTGGAGCGACGTCCCGGGCGCGTCCGCGAGCGGTCCCATCTCGCTCGTCGTGCGCACCGCCGCGTCGGGCACGCAGGACGCGTTCCAGAAGATCTTCATGGGCTCGGCCAAGGTCGCGTCGAGCGCCGCGCAGAAGGCCTCGAACGGCCTCGTCCAGCAGGCGGTCAAGGGCGACCGCAACGCGATCGGCTACGTCTCGCTGGACTTCGTCGGCGGAGTGAACGCGGTCTCCTACCGCGGTGTCGCGTGCAACCTGCGCAACGCCAAGTCGGGCGAGTACGGCGGCGTGCGCAGCTTCTGGATGGTCACGCGTGGCGCGGCGGTCGGTGCCGCGGCCAAGTTCATCAAGTGGATCCAGACGGCCGCGGCCGCGCAGCGCATCGTCGCCACGGACTGGGTGCCGCTCAGGTAGATGGCGCTCGCCGGCCTCACCCGCCCGTGGACGGACCGCCGCGCCGAGCGAACGCTCGGCGCGGTCGCGTCCATCGTGCTGGTGCTGATCGCGACGATGGTCGTGTTCGTGCTCGCGAAGGCGTGGCCGTCGTTCGCGCACAACGGCCTGCGCTGGTTCGGCGGGGGCGGGAACGTCGACGACCAGCTCAAGGCGATCTTCAACTCGCCCGCCGATCCGAACAAGTACATCTACACCCTGCACGCTTGGCCGCTGCTCTACGGCACCGCGCTGACCACCTTCCTCGCGGTCGGGGCCGGGCTCGTGTTCGCGACGCTCGCTGCGATCTTCATCGTCGAGTTCGCCCCGCCGCGGGCGCGCGCGGTGCTCGAGCCGGTCGTGCGGCTGCTCGCGGCCGTGCCGTCCGTGATCTACGGCCTGATCGGGATCCTCGTGCTCGTCAAGTTCGTCGGCGAGCATCTCATCAGCGAGGGGCGCAAGGCGTCGGTGATCTACGTGATCCAGCTCAGCGGCTCGAGCCTGCTCGTCGCCGTCGTGATCCTCACGGTGATGATCACGCCGATCATGATCGCGATCATCGTCGACGCGCTGCGCTCGGTGCCGCGCGGCTGGGTCGAGGGCTCGGCGGCGCTCGGCGCGAACCGCTGGCGCACGATGTGGACGATCTCGGTCCGCGTCGCGCGGCCGGCGATCGTCGCCGCCGCGGTGCTCGCGACGGCGCGTGCGCTCGGCGAGGCGATCATGCTCTCGATGGTCTCGGGCTCGGTCGGCTTCGCGCCGAACCCGCTCGACGGCCTGACCTTCTTCTTCGAGCCGACGCGCCCGCTCGCGGCCACGATCGTCGACAACGCCGAGGGGCTCTCGGTGAAGCCGTTCGGCCAGACGATCTACGCGTTCGCGGCGGTGCTGCTCGTGTCGAGCTTGTTCCTCTCCCTCGGCGGCTGGGCCGCGAAGCAGCCGCTCAAGCGCTACGCGGTGCGCACGTGATGGCCACCGCCACGCCACCGTCGGTCCCGATACACGCCACGCCGCCGCCGCGCGTGGTTGGCGTCTCGTGGCGGCGCGTGGACCGCGTCGGGGTCGCGCTCTGCTGGGCGGCCGGGCTGCTGCTGTGCGCGATCGCCGCCGCCATCGTGATCTTCATGCTGATCCAGGGGCTCAAGTACCTCAAGCCGTCGCTCCTGACCAGCCATCCGGTCTCGGACACCGATCAATCGAAGACCGGCGGCTTCCTCGACCCGCTGATCGGCACGCTGCTGCTGACGGTGCTCGGAACCCTGATCGCGCTGCCGCTGGGCGTGGTCACCGCCGCCTGGCTGACCGAGTACGGCCGACCGGCGTGGTTTGCGCGCGCCGTCGAGTCCGGCATCGAGATCGTCGCCGGGACGCCCTCCATCGTGCTCGCGATCTTCGGCCTCCTGATCTTCCAGCAGCACGTCTTCAGCTTCCTGTCGTTCACGGCGCAGGGCAACGCCGTCTTCGGCCGCTCGTTCCTGACCGCCGGCTCCATGATGGCGCTGATCGCGCTGCCGCTGATCTTCGGCTCCACGCGCGAGGCGCTCAATGCGATCCCCGCGCACGTGCGCGAGGCGTCCTACGCCCTGGGCAAGACGAAGATCGCGACGATCCGCCGCGTGCTGCTGCCCTCGGCGCGGACGGGCATCGGGACCGGCACGGCCCTCGGGATGGGTCGCATCGCCGGCGACACGGCGATCGTCGTGATCCTGCTCGGCGCGACGCTGCAGCTGCAGGGGCAGGGCTCAGTCCCGGCGCTCAGCACGCTGCGCGGCACCGGCTCGACGCTCACGAGCTACGTCTACAACAACTCGCCCGCGGGCGAGGGCAACGCACCGCAGAAGGCGTACGCGGCCGCGTTCGTCCTCCTGCTGATGGTCTTGGCGCTCAACTTCGCGATCGACGCCGTCGCGCGCGGAAGGAGGACCCGATGGAGTCGCTGATCCCGCCCCCGATTCGCCGGATCGTCGTCGAGGATCCGCCGACGGTCGTCAGCGGAGCACCGGTCCACAAGCCGGGCAACGGCTCACCGGCGGCGTTCGCGACGATCGCGCACCGCCAGCGCCCGGCGCGGCTCGTCGCCCCGGCGGAGCGCATGACGCTCGAGCGCCTGAGCGTGACCTACGGCCAGAAGAAGGCCGTCGATTCCGTGTCGCTTCCCGTGCGCCAGGGCGAGGTGCTCGCGCTGATCGGACCGTCGGGCTGCGGCAAGACGACGCTGCTGCGGACGCTCAACCGGCTGACCGACTTCACGGCGACCGCACGACGCGACGGTCGCGTGCTGCTCGACGGTGCCGACGTCGACCTCCTCGACGTGACCGAGTTGCGCCGCCGCGTGAGCATGGTCTTCCAGCAGCCGAACCCGTTCCCGATGAGCATCTTCGACAACGTCGCCTACGCCCTGCGCGAGCAGGCGCAGCGGCGCCCGCGCCGCGCCGTGCTCGAGCCGGCCGTCGTCGACGCGCTCCAGCGCGCCGGTCTCCACGACGAGGTGGCCGAAGACCTCGATCACGCGGCGCTGCGCCTCTCGGGTGGTCAGCAGCAGCGCCTGTGCATCGCGCGCGCGCTCGCCGCGCAGCCTGAGGTCCTGCTCCTCGACGAGCCGTGCTCGGCGCTCGACCCGCGCTCGACCGAGATCATCGAGGAGCTGATCGTCGAGCTGCGCAAGGAGGTCGCGGTCGTGATCGTCACCCACAACCTCCAGCAGGCCTACCGCGTAGCTGACCAGGTCGCGTTCATGTACCTCGGCGAGCTCGTCGAGTACGGGCCCGTGGACCAGGTGTTCGGGTCACCGCGCGCGCAGCGCACGCGCGACTACGTCGGCGGCGCGTTCGGATGACGCGCCTCGAGGCGACGGCGCTCGCCGCGCTGGCCGTGCTCGGTGCCGGCGCGCTCGCGGGCTGCGAGTCGACGCAGGACAAGAGCGCGCGGCTCGCGCGCGAGAACAAGGGCGGCCGCAAGGAGCGGGGCCTCGTGGTCACGAAGGTCAACCCGGACGTCAAGGTCGGGACGAGTACCGTGCTGCGCGACCGCAACGGCGCGGCGCTTGTGGTCGAGCTGACGAGCCGCGCGTCGCGCCCGCTCGCGCGCGTCCCGCTGTCGTTCAGCATCCGCGGTCGCGACGGGAAGGAGCTCGCGAGCAACGCCGCCCCGGGGCTCGATCCGGCGCTCACGCACGTCCCGCTGCTGACGCCCAGGCGTTCCTTCGCGTGGGTCGACAACCAGGTGCAGCTCGCCGCTCCGGCCAAGGATGCCGCGGTGAAGGTCGGTTCGCCGGACGTGCCGACGGCGGCGACGCTGCCTCGGGTCGCCCTCACGCGGCCGACGCTGACGATCGACCCGGTCGACGGCCCCGTCGCGAAGGGCTTCGTCGCGAACCGCTCGGAGGTCGCTCAGCGCGACCTGGTCGTCTACTGCGTGGCGCGACGGTCGGGACGCGTGGTGGCTGCCGGGCGCGCCCTGATCACGTCGCTCGCGCCGGGCAAGCGCGCCCGCTACTCCATCTTCTTCATCGGCGACCCGCGCGGGGCGAAGCTGTCGCTCTCCGCTCCCCCGACCGTGCTCGAGTGAGGAGGGCCGGTATGGCAATGCAACGCACCATCGACGTGATGGAAGGCCCGCGACTCGGTGCAGCGGGCGACGCATGCACCCAGTGCGGAGTCCCGCTGGCGCAGGACCAGCGCTACTGTCTCGCCTGCGGCCACCGCCGTGGTGGGCCGCGGGTCGACTACGCCGATCTGCTCGTCGCGGACGAGCGGGATCGCGCCGCGCGCCCGGACCCGCTCGTCGCCGCCACGGTCGCTCCGGCCGCCGTGCGCCCCGTGGCGGTGGCGACCGGCGTCGGTGTGCTGCTGCTCGCGATGGGCGTGGGCGTGATGATCGGACGGGCGGGCCACGGCGGCTCGACCAGCGCGGCGCCCCAGGTCATCACCGTCGCGCCCTCGGGGGCAGCTCCGAGCACCGCGAGCACGCCGGCGCCCGCCGGCCAAGCCGTCACGGAGGACTGGCCCTCCGGCAAGCAGGGCTACACGGTGCAGCTGCAGGCGCTGCCCAAGGACGGGACCCAGGCGGCCGCCGTTGCGGCCGCGAAGTCCTCAGCGAGCGCGAAGGGCGCCGCCGACGTCGGCGTCCTCGACAGCGACGCGCACGGCAGCCTCGGCCCGGGCCGGTACGTCGTCTACTCGGGCGTCTTCGCGTCGTCGGCCGCCGCCAAGAAGGCGCTCGGAGGGTTGCGCAAGCAGTTCCCGCGCGCGAAGGTCGTCAAGGTCGCCGACGCCGGCGCCGCCGGCGGCGCGGCGCGGACCAAGGCGACGCCGCCGCCCGTGTCCAAGGCGGAGCTCCAGAAGCAGAGCAACCTCACGCCCGACCAGGTGCAGAAGCAGTCCAAGGCGAAGCCGAAGACCACCGTGACGCCCGGAGCGGCGCCGCCGGTCGACAAGAGCAAGCCGGCGGGCGGCGGCTCGGGCGCGGTGGAGCTCAAGTGAGTGTCCTGAACCGCATCACGACGCATGCCGGCCCGGGGCGGCGCCCGGCGGAAGCTCCCGCTGCCGCCCCCGTTGCCGCGGAGATGGCCGAGCTCGAGCGCCGGCACGAGCGCCTCGCGCGCGAGGTCGCGGAGCTCCAGTGGGATCTCGGCGGCCTCACCTACGAGATGGCGATCCGCGACCACTTCCGGCTCGACGTGCTCGTCCGGCGCGCGGCCAGGCTGCAGGAGGTCGACGCCGAGCTGGGCGAGGTCGAGCGGCTGCTGCGCAGCGAGCAGACGGGCGCGACCGGGGCGTGCTCGAGCTGCGGGGCGCCGCACAGCCGCGGGGCGGTCTACTGCTGGCAGTGCGGCGCCGGCCTGATGGAGCGCGCGCCCAGCTCCGTGGTCGCGCCGCCGCCGTCGGCCTGAGCCCGCTCGGCCACGCGGCTCTGACCGCGGCCGTCGGCCCGAGTCCGCTCGGCCGCGCGGCTCGCGGCCGCCACGGCTCGACTCCGCTCAGCGCCGCGGCTCGCGCCTGAACATCCGCTCGGAGAAGAGGTCGAGCGCCTGCGCCGGGCCGCGCGAGGCGAGCTTGGCGAGCGCCGTCTTGCCGCCTGGGCCGAGGATGTGGCCGTCGCCCTCGATCGCCTTCACGACCTTCGCGGCCCAGGACTCGGGCGATTGGCGATCCCAGGCGGACGTGTCCATGTGCTGCCCGTAGACGGCGTCGGTCGCGGCGAGCATGTCCGTCTCGACGCCCGGCGTGACGAGCTGCAGCGTCGAGACCCCCGTGCCCTTGAGCTCGCGTCGCAGCGACTCGCTGAAGGCGACGACGCCGGCCTTCGAGGCGGCGTAGGTGCTCGCCCCCGGGAAGTACGCGTAGCCGCTGATGCTCGCGTTGTTGACGATCCGCCCGCTGCGGCGCTCGAGCATGCCCGGCAGCACGAGCCGCGTGAGGTGCGTCAGGCCGACGAGGTTCGCCTGGAACATCGCGTAGATCTCGCCGACGTCCTGCTCCTCGAGCAGGCCCCCGGTCATCAGGCCGGCGTTGTTGACGAGCACGTCGATGCGGCCGAGCTCCTCGCCGAGCTCGGCGGCGGACGCGTCGATCGACTCGCGCGATGCGAGGTCGACGCGCACTGGCGTGATGTCGGTGGCGCCTCCGCGCGGGGCCTCGATCGGGACGTAGCGGTCGAGCTGGCGCACGCCGACGAGCAGTCGCACGGGTCGCTTGGCGAGCTCGCGCGCGATCGCGAGGCCGATGCCGCGGCTCGCGCCGGTGACGAGGCAGGTCTTGTCGCGCAGGTCCATCGTGGTCGTCGACTATAGGCCTCGGGACCGGGCTCCCCCGGGACCCGGCGCCCGGGCGCTCGACCGAGCCGCGGGACCGGCGCGCCGCCGGGCCCCGGCGCCCGGGCGCTCGACCGAGCCGCCCGCCGCGTCGCTCTAGGATCGAAGTATGCGCCGACTCGTGCTGCTCGTCGGGGCGACCGTCCTGCTCGACACGATGTTCTACGCGGCCGTCACGCCGCTGCTCCCGCATTACGTCGATCGCTTCGACCTCTCCAAGGCGCAGGCGGGCGTCCTGATCGCGACCTACGGCGCGGGCGCGCTCGTCGGTGCCCTGCCCGGCGGCTGGCTCGTCAGTCGGATCGGCGTCAAGGCGACGACGCTCGTGGGCGTCGGGACGCTGGCGCTCACGAGCCTGGCGTTCGGGCTCGCTCCCAGCGCGGAGGTGCTGTTCATCGCGCGCTTCGTGCAGGGGATCGGTTCGTCGAGCTCGTGGGCCGGGGCGCTCGCCTGGCTGATCGAGGCCTCGCCGCGCGAGCGCCGTGGCGAGCTCATCGGCCGCGCGCTGAGCGCGGCGCTCGCGGGCGGTCTGCTCGGTCCGGCGCTCGGCGGGGCGGCGGGGGTCGTGACGCCCGCGGTGGCGTTCAGCGCCGTCGCCGCCGCGGGGCTCGCGCTCGCGGCCTGGATCGGCGCGACCGCGGCGCCCGCGCCGCGGACGGAGCGCGTGCACGGAGCGCTGCGGGCTGCCGCGCGCGACCCGCACGTGCGGATCGGCAGTTGGCTCGTGACGTTGCCGGCGCTCTGCTTCGGCGTCATCGGCGTCCTCGCGCCGCTGCATCTCGACCGGCTCGGCGCGAGCGGGCTCGCGATCGGCGGCGTGTTCCTGCTCGCCGGCGTGATCGAGACGGTGATCGCGCCCGTGCTCGGCCGTCTCTCGGACCGCCGCGGCCGCCTGCTCCCGCTGCGCGTCGGCCTTGCGGCCTCCGCGGTCTCCGTCGCGGCGCTCACGCTGCCCGGCTCGGCGTGGGTGCTCGCGCTCGCGGTCGTGGTCGCGGGCAGCACGTTGGGGACCTTCTGGACGCCGGCGATGGCGCTGCTCGCGGACGGCGCGGAGCACGTCGGGCTCGACCAGGGCTACAGCTTCGCCCTCGTGAGCCTCGCCTGGTCGGTCGGCCAGATGGCCGGCTCGGCGGGCGGCGGGGCGCTCGCAGGGGCGACCGGCGACACGCTGCCCTACCTCGTGATGGCCGCGCTCTGCCTCATGACCTTCATGGCGCTCGCCGGTCGCGGTGCGGCGCGTGTGCGCACGAGCGAGCCCGCGCTCGCGGGCGAGCGCGCGGCGGCGCGCTGAGCGTGGGGCCAGCGCGAAGGCCGTGACCGTTCTCCCGGCGCCAGGTGACACCACGTGTCGCTTTGCGACTGCAGAACGCGCGGAGCGACGGGGCAGGCGCGCGGCCGACGGGGCGGGCGCGCGGCCGACGGGGCGGGCGCGCGGGCGACGGGGCGGGCGCGCGGGCGACGGGGCGGGCGC
>DAIOGP010000015.1:0-4027 GCA_036745135.1 Solirubrobacteraceae bacterium | reverse complement strand
CGCGGGCGACGGGGCGGGCGCGCGGGCGACGGGGCGGGCGCGCGGGCGACGGGGCAGGCGCGCGGGCGACGGGGCAGGCGTACGGAGACCGGGCAGGCGCGCGAGCGAGCCCGTGCTCGCGGGCGAGCTCAGCGCCGCGCGCTGAACGCCGCGGCTGCGGCGCTCAGCCGACGGTGCAGTCGCCGTCGGCGACGGCGCCGGGCAGCCGGCCGAGCAGCGCCGACAGGGTCTCGAGCTCGTCCTCGGAGAAGACGTCGCCGAAGCGCGCGCGGACGTCGGCGATGTGCGTGCTTGAGGCCTCGCGCAGCTTCGCCAGGCCGGCATCGGTCAGCTGCGCGTAGACGACGCGCCCGTCCGACGGGCAGCTCGCGCGCTCGACGAGCCCGACGTGCTCGAGCCCGTCCAGCAGCCGCGTGATGCCCGAGGGCGTGAGGAGCACGCGCTCGGCGAGGTCCACGCGGCGCAGGCGGCGGTCGGTCGCCTGCGCGAGCGCGAGCAGCACGTCGTAGTCGCTGATCGTGAGGCCGTGCATCGTCGTGAGGTCGCTGTCGAGCTCGCGCCGCAGGCGCGCATGGGCGCGCAGGAAGCGCAGCCAGGCCTCGGGGGCGCGCTCGGTCGGGGCCTCGGCGACGGGTGGTGCGGGTGTGGAAGCGCGGATCATCACGACACATGATCCAGCTTCGCCGGGCCGGTCGCAAGCGCCGCGCCCTGACGGGCCGTAACGTGCGGGGCATGGCGCTCTCGCGCTCCCTCCTCGACGCCTACCGCGCGACCGGTGCCGACCCGCCGTTCGGCGATCCGTGCCGCTACCACGGCGTCGCGATGGAGGGCTACTTCTGGCGACTGACCGACGTGAGCGCCGGGCGCGTGATCGTCGCGCTGTGCGGCGTCAGCCGCGCCCCGGACGGGGTGTGGGCGACGGTCGCGCTCGCGGCGGAGCCGGGCGGCTTTCTGCGCACCGCGATCGCGCCGGTCGCGACCGCCGACACCGAGGCGCTCGGGGTGCGCGCGGGCGAGCTGCTCGTCGCCGACGGCGCGCGCATCCGCGTCGACTTCGGACCCGACGCGCGCCTCGACGCGCGGCTGCGCGACGTCGTGCCGTGGCCGCGGCGCGCCTTCGGCGGCCTCGGACCCGCGCATGCCGTGCCGGGAATCGGGCAGTACTGGCACCCGCACACGCTCGCCGCCGGGGTGGAGGGCGAGGCGACGCTCGGCCGGCAGGTCGTGCGCCTCGAGGGCGCGACCGCGTACGCGGAGAAGAACTGGGGCGCCGGCTTCCCGGGCACCTGGTGGTGGGGCCAGGCGCACGGCTTCGACCGCCCCGACGCGTGCGTCGCGTTCGCCGGCGGCGACGCGCGGCTGGGGCCCGTGCCGCTGCGCGCGACGGCGCTCGTCGTGCGCCTGGGGGACGAGCTCGTGCGCCTCGCCGCGCCGCTGGCGCACGTCGGCGCGGCCGTCGACGAGCGCGGCTGGCGCCTGCGCGGGCGCGGGGCCGCGCACACGATCGAGGTCGAGGCGCACGCGAACGGCACGGCGGCGCATCGGCTTCCGGTCCCGCAGCCGGCCGAGCGCCGCCACGTGCCCACGGCGACGCAGCACCTGGCCGGGCGCCTCGAGCTGACCGTGCGCCGCCGGGGCACGCTCGTCTACCGCGGCGCCTCGACGCTCGCCGGGCTCGAGCGCGGACTGGGGCGGCCGCCCGGCGGCGGCCACGACCTGCCGGGCTCGAGCTAGTCGTCGGCCGCGCAGGCCCGGTGCGGCGCGAACCGGGCTCGAGCTAGCCGTTCGGCGCGGGCGTCGGCTATGACGCAAGCCGCGCCCCAGCTAGTCGTCCGCCTCCGAGCCCCCCTCGGGCGTCGGGCGCATCCGCGCGAGCAGCCGCCCGTCCGCCACCGAGCGCAGCAGGTCGCGCAGCTTCTCGCCGATGTCCTGGGGCGGGAGCTCGACCTCGACCTCGACGACCCCGGCCTCGGGCCCGCTCGCGTGGGCCGGACCGATCTGCTCGAGCAGCTCGAGCATGCTGCGGTTCTGCGCCAGCAGCGTCGCGGTGAACCGCCGCACGCCCTCGGCTCGCGCCCGGTCGGCGAGCAGCTGGAGGAGTTTCGTCCCGACGCCCCTGCCCTGCCAGTCGTCGGCCACGGTCACCGCGGCCTCCGCGGCCTCCGGGTCCACTTTCGAGCGCACGAAGCGCGCGACGGCGACGCCGTCACGAGTGCGCTCGTCGAACGCGATCAGCGCCTCGTGGTCGTGGTGGTCGAGCTCGGTGAAGTACTCGAGCTGGC
Source organism: Solirubrobacteraceae bacterium (assembly GCA_036745135.1). GTDB lineage: Bacteria > Actinomycetota > Thermoleophilia > Solirubrobacterales > Solirubrobacteraceae > DAIOGP01. Next base: position 1,745 of record DAIOGP010000015.1, on the reverse strand, counting down.
GCCGCGAGAGGTGCGGCATCGGGCTGAGGAAGCGCCGGTAGCGCGACTCGTCGCTCAGGCGGTCGAACGCCGCGGCGATCGCGGCCTTGTCGCTCGCGCGAATCGGGCGGACGACGATCGCCGAGCCGTCGCGCAGCTCGATGCGCTGCCCCTGCTGCGCGTGCGCGGCGGCGCTCCGCGGCGTCATGCGTCCGGCCGGGGCTCGTAGAGGTCATCGATCGCCTCGGCGTAGCGGTCGTGGACCACGGCTCGCTTCACCTTCATCGTCGGCGTGAGCTCGCCGTCGGCCTGCGTGAGGTCGCGCTCGAGGAGCGCGAACTTCTTGACCTGCTCGATGCGCGCGAAGCGCTCGTTGACCGCGTCGAGGTGCTCTGCGATCGCTGCGCGGACGCGCTCGTCCTGCGCCATCGCCGCGGGGTCGGCATCGTCGAGGCCGAGGCGCTCGGCGAGCTTGGGCGCCTCGTCGGGGTCGAGCGCGATCAGCGCGACGAGGTAGGGGCGGTTGTCGCCGATCACGACCGCGTTGCCGATCCAGCGGCACTCCTTGAGCGCCTCCTCCATGTTCGAGGGCGAGATGTTCTTGCCGCTCGAGGTGATGATCAGCTCCTTCTTGCGGCCCGTGATGCGCAGGAAGCCATCGGCGTCGAGCGAGCCGAGGTCGCCCGAGTGGAGCCAGCCGTCGATCAGCGTGTCGGCGGTGGCCGCGGCGTCGCGGAAGTAGCCCTGGAAGACCTGCGGCCCGCGCATCAGCACCTCGCCGTCCGCGGCGATCCGCACGTCGCACCCGGGCAGCGGCCGCCCGACTGTGCCGATCCGCACCGCACCCGGCGCGTTGAGGGTGCCCGCCGCCATCGTCTCAGTCATCCCGTAGCCCTCGTACACCGCGACGCCGCAGGCGGCGAAGAACTCGAGGATGTCGGGCGCGATCGGCGCGGCGCCGCTGACGGCCATCTGCAGGCGGGGCCCGAACAGGAGCCGGATCCGCGACAGGATCGCGCGATCCGCGAGCGCGTGCGCGGCGCGCAGCAGCGGCCGCGGAACGCGACCCTGGCGCTCGATCGCGGCCTTGCGCCGGCCGATCGCCAGCGCCGCGTGGAACGCCGTCGCCTGCGCGCGGCTGCCGTCCTCCATGCGCCCGAGCGCGGCGGCGTGGAGCTTCTCGAAGATGCGCGGCACCGACGGGAAGTGGGTCGGCGCGGCCTCGGCGACGTTGGCGAGCAGCCGCTTCGAGTCGCCTTCCCAGTAGGCGATCGTGGCGCCGATGTCGAGGGCGACGAGCTCGAGCACGCGCGTGAACGAGTGCGCGAGCGGGAGGAAGGCGAAGAAGACGACCTGCTCGTCGAGCGCAGCGCGCTGCTCGAACATGCTCACGGCGGCGAGCACGTTGGCGTGCGTGAGGATGCACCCCTTCGGCGGGCCGGTCGTCCCCGACGTGTAGATCAGCGTGCAGATGTCGTCGGGGCCGAGCTCCCGCGTGCGCGCCTCGAGCGTCTCGTCAGTGACCTGGGCGCCGCGCTCGGCGAGCTCGGCGAGCGTCATCGCGCCCGGTGCTTCGCCCACGAGCACGACGATGTGCTCGAGCGTCGGGCACTCGGTGCGCACGCTTGCGACCTTCGCGACCTGCGCCGCGTCCTCGCAGAACACGAGCCGGGACTCGGAGTGGGCGAGGACGTAGCCGCACTCCTCGGGTGAGGCGGTCTGGTAGACGGGGACGACCGTGGCGGCGGCGAGCAGCCCGGCGCAGT
>DAIOGP010000014.1:11344-12628 GCA_036745135.1 Solirubrobacteraceae bacterium | reverse complement strand
GAGCTCGACGGGCACCATCGTGGTCGATCGCGTCGTCGGCGACCTCACCGCCCGGCCGGTCTTCCAGTACACCTACCCGCCGCCGCCGCCCCCGCCCGACCCCGCGGACCCGACCGATCCCTACGACGTCGACGAGGAGGCCGATCCGATCGACTCCTCGACGCTGCCCGACCAGCCGAGCTACGTCGCCGTGAACATCGCGGTCCCGGCGAGCGGGCGGCTCGAGGTCGGCGGCTACGGCAACACGTACGTCCTCGACGGCGGCTTCTTCCTGCGCAACACGCGCCCCGGGAGCTAGGTCGCCATGAATCAGCCAATGCCGTCGCAGGCCGATACGAAGGCCATGCCCAGCAGCTCGGACGGACAGCGCCGCACGGTCCGCTCGGGCGCGGGCCAGGCCGGCTTCACGCTCGTGGAGATCATGGCCGCGATCCTGATCATCGGGCTCGGGCTGATCGTCGTGGCCGGATCGTTCGACACGTTCCGCACCCTCTCGCGCTCGGCGACCAAGCAGGAGACCGCGACGCAGCAGGCTCAGCGCGAGCTGGAGCGGCTGCGGACGCTCGACTGGGGCCAGCTCGAGATGAACGGCACCTACGCGAGCGTGGCGAACGCCAAGGACCCGCGCTCCGGGATCTCGGGAACGAGCTACGCGCCGAGCGCCGATCGCCCAGCCGAGCCGCTCGTGATCGGCGATCCGCCCGCCGCCGGCGATCCCGAGACGCGGCTCGTCGACTACCAGGCGGGCTCGTGGACCGAGGACGGGGCCAAGGGCAAGATCTACCGCTTCGTCACGCTCGCGAGCGACACGGTCTGCGCCGGGTGCCCGGGCCAGGATTACAAGCGCGTCACGGTCGCCGTGACCGTCGATGACGCGCTCGGCGCGCCGCAGCGCTTCTGGGCCGTCTCGACGCTCGTGACCGATCCGGACTCGGCCAAGCAGACGAACCTCAACACCACACCGCCGCCGGACCCGGGGGACGGGACCGGGGCGACGGGCGTCTACTACCTGACCGACCGCCAGCTCAAGAACTCGAGCCCGTTCGATCCAGCCCCGGCTGTCCCGTCGACGAGCCACAACGTCCACGACACCCCCGCGAAGGGCGGCAAGCGCCCAGACTTTCTCGACACCGAGCCGCCGAAGGCGAACGCAGACGGGTCCGCGCCACCGTTCTACACCTACTCCGAGGACGTCGCCGGCGCCTACCCGGGCGGCGGCGCGATCCAGGCGGCCGCCGATTGCAAGACCGGCGCCGACAAGAAGAAGGAGCACACGTGGATCAC
>DAIOGP010000014.1:5228-11244 GCA_036745135.1 Solirubrobacteraceae bacterium | reverse complement strand
GCCGATCGAGCTGAGCTTCTCGTTCGTGCCGGCGATCACGGCGCCCGGCTACTTCCTGTCCTCCGGGCACCGGCTGATGATCGGCCTGACGGTCGACGACGTCGGCGGCGGCCCGGACCTGGCGTTCGCCTACGACAACTCCGACTACCCGAGCCAGGTCGTGCTCGACTACTTCCCCGAATGACCCGGCGCTCGACACCCGACTTCCGCGCCGAGGACGGCGTCGCGCTCGCGCTCGCGATCGCGACGATGGCGGTCATGCTCGTGATCGCCGGCGCGCTCTTCATCGAGGCCAACTACCTGAGCGCGCGCAGCAGCCGGGACACGGCGTCCGAGCGGGCCTTCCAGGTCGCCGACGCCGGCATCGAGGTCGCGACGCACCGGCTCAACTGGCTCGTGCCCCTGCCCGCGCAGTGCATCACGACGAGCGTCCAGGCGCCCGGGGCGAACGGCTGGTGCGCCGAGACCGCCCCCGAGGCGGTCGGGTCGCGCGCGAGCTACAGCTACATCGTCTCCAAGCAGCTCGCCGCGAACACCCCCTGCGCGGGGACGATCCTGCCGACCTCGCTCATCGAGCGCTGCGTCGTGGCGATCGGCCGGGTCGGGAACGTCCAGCGCCGCGTCGCGGCGCGCGTCGCCGTGCTCGGTCCGGGCACGCCCCCGTTCAGCATGGGCGGCCTCACCGCGACGACCAAGGTGAAGCTCGAGAGCGGCGCCGACGTCGACAGCGACATCGGCGGCAACAAGGAGGTCGCGATCGGCGGCGGCGCGGTGCTCCACCAGCCTGGGCGCAAAATCACGATCGGCCCGCGCGGCAAGGTCAAGGGCTGCAAGGTCGGCTGTACGTACACGCGCTCGGCGACGAACGCCGTCGTGCCCCAGCCGGACTTCGCCGACACTGCCACGAACAACCAGAACGCCATCCTCAACACCCTGGGCCTCGGCACGATCTACGACGCGGCGACACGGACGCTGACGGTGCCGAAGGGCAAGACGCTCGCGCTGCCCGCCGGCGTCTACAACTTCTGCAACTACAGCTTCGGCGACAAGTCGAAGATCTACGCCCCCTCCGGCGGCAGCGCGCGGATCTACCTCGACTCCGTCGACCGCTCGATCACCTCCCCGCCGGTCGCCCCGGCGCCCGCGTGTCCCGGGACGAAGAACAGCTTCACGGCGAAGGGGAGCGCCACGTTCCTGAACCCGAGCTTCGACCCGACGAAGCTGCAGATCTTCGCCTGGGGCCGGACCGGCAAGAAGAAGAAGAAGGCCAAGGTCCAGAAGATCGAGATCCCGAACGCCAAGGGGTTCGCCGTGGTCATCATCGCCCCGGGCTCCGAGATCAAGTTCAAGAGCAGCGGCTCCGTCTCCGGCGGAATCGCGGCGGACTCGATCAAGATCCGCAAGAAGATGCACTTCGCCTCGGACCCGCGCGCGCTGGCGTTCCTCGTCGACGTCGCGCCGGGCAACTACCGGATGGCGTGGATCGAGTGCCAGCCGGCGCTCGACCCGGCGAGCCCCAACGCGGGCTGCTGAACCGGCGCCGGCGTGCGGCCGGCCGCCGCCGGCCGCCGACGTCGGGCGGGTCCGCCAGAATGCTGCGCTGGCCCGCGCGTGGCCCGCGGGCTCAAGGCCCGGCACGCGGGCGCCGATGCGTGCCCTGAGCCTCCGTCATGAACGCCCAGCTCTTCCTCACTCCGCTGCTCGGCGCCACCGTCGGCAGCTTCCTCAACGTGGTGGCGTACCGCCTCCCGCGCGGGCTCTCGGTCGCCCGGCCGCGCTCGCGCTGCTCCTCGTGCGGGCATCCGATCAAGCCCTACGACAACGTGCCGGTGCTCTCGTGGATCCTGCTCCGCGGCCGCTGCCGCCAGTGCAAGGCCCCGATCTCGGCGCGCTATCCGCTCGTCGAGGCCGTGACGGCGGCGCTCTGGGCGCTCGTCGTCGTCGTCAAGGGCCTCGATCCCGACGCGCTGCTCGGACTGGCGTTCGTGACGCTGCTCGTGCCGGTCACCCTGATCGACCTCGACCACCGGATCATCCCCAACAAGCTGCTGCTCGTCGCCACGCCGGTCGGCCTCGCGATCCTCGTCGCGACCGACCTGGCCGGGCTGCCCGAGCACCTGATCGCGGCCGTCGCCGCCGGCGGGTTCCTGCTGCTGGCCGCGATCGCGTCGCCCGGCGGGATGGGCATGGGCGACGTCAAGCTCGCCGGCGTGATGGGCCTCTACCTCGGCGCCTCCGTCGGGCCGGCGATGCTCGTCGCGCTGCTCACGGGCACGCTCGTCGGCGCGGCGATCATCATGAAGAAGGGCGCCAAGGCCGGTCGGAAGACCGCCGTCCCCTTCGGGCCCTTCCTCGCGCTCGGCGGCGTCGTCGGGCTGCTCGCCGGCCCGCAGATCATCGACTGGTACCTGCGCACCTTCTGAGCATCTGGCGGGACGTCGGATGCTGGTTCCGGCGCGCCTCCAGGCACCGTTCGAGCGTGCGTGGGGCGCGCGCGGACCGCGCGGTCCGGCGCGTTGGCGGGCCGCGGCGCTCCACGCACGCCACGCAGCCCGTTCTGCGATCCAAAACGGACAATCCCGGGCACTGGCGGATCGCGGAACGACGGAACCGCCCGCACCGCTCCCGCTGCCGCCACCCCTGAGCGCGGGGTTCGCGGCTCGGCGGCCACCGCTCCGGGCACGCACGGCTCCCGCTCCCGCCACCCCTGAGCGCGGGGTTCGCGGCTCGGCGGCCACCGCTCCGCGCCGGCGCCGCTGCCGCCACCCCTGAGTGCGGGGTTCGGGCCCGGCGGCCACCGCTCCGCGCCTGGTCGAAGAGCTCGATCGGGGGCCTTCGACCGCGCCGCATCGCGTTCGCCGAATCGTCGCTCAAGTCTCCTCGCGGCGGTGTCGATAGTGAGGCCAACGAGCCGCCTGCGCTCCTTCCCACAGCGCTCCGCGGCAGCTCACCACGCGACCACCATGGCAAAGACCAGCAAGACCTCCCGCACCGTCGTCGGCCTCGACATCGAGCCCGGGCAAATCGCCGCGGCCGAGGTCAAGGTCAACCATGGCATTCGCATCGAGCGCGCCGCCGCCGTGGCGCTGCCGCCGGGCCTGATCAACGACGGCGAGGTCGTCGACATCGAGGCCCTCGGCGACGCGCTCAAGAGTCTCTTCGCCGAGCACAAGCTCGGCAAGCAGGTCCGCGTCGGCATGGCCGACCAGCGCGTGGTCGTCCGCACGCTCGACCTGCCGCCGCTCAAGGACGCCAAGGAGCTGGCCGCCGCGGTTCGCTTCCAGGCCCAGGAGCACATCCCGATGCCGCTCGAGCAGGCGGTCCTCGACTTCCAGCACGTGGGCATGGTCGACACGCCCGAGGGCGAGCGCGCGCGCGTCGTCGTCGTGGCCGCCCGGCGCGAGTCGATCGACCGCCTGGTCGCCGTCGTGCGCCGCGCGGGCCTGCGGCTCGAGGGCATCGACCTCTCGGCCTTCGCGATGATCCGCGCGCTCAAGCGCGGCGACGCGAGCCCCGTCCTCTACCTCAACGTGGCCGGCCTCACGAACCTCGCGATCGCCGAGGGCGACTCGTGTCTGTTCACGCGCGTCGTCGCGAGCGGGCTCGAGACGATGGTCGCGCAGCTCGCCGAGCGGCGCGAGTTGACGCTGGAGCACGCGCGCCAGTGGCTGACGCACGTCGGCCTCGAGGCTGCGATCGAGGACATCGACGGCGATCCGGCGGTCGTCCACGAGGCGCGCCAGGTGCTGCACGACGGCGTGCGGCGGGTCGCGGACGAGGTCCGCCACTCGCTCGACTTCTTCCACAGCCAGGAGGTCGGCGGCCCGACGGTCGGGCGCGCGATCCTCACCGGTCCGACCCTCGCGATCGAGGGCTTCGTCGAGGAGTTCGGCACGGCGCTCGGCCTGCCGGTCGAGGCCGGCACGGTCGCCGAGGCGACCGACGGCGCGCTGGGCGGCATCGACGCCGGTCGGATGACCGTCGCCGCGGGCCTCGCAGTCGAGGAGGTCACGTCATGAGGGCGATCAACCTTCTTCCGGCCGACCAGCGGCGCGGCGGCGGTGGTGGCCTTGGCGGTCGCTCCGGCGGCATGGTCTACGCGCTGCTCGGCCTGCTCGCGGTCGTCGTCATCGCCGCGGCGGCGTACGTGATGGTGGGCAACCAGATCACCGACCGCCGCAGCGAGCTCGTGCGCGTCAAGGCCGAGTCCGACGCGCTCGTGGCCACGGCCGGCGCGCTGCAGCCCTACTCCGACTTCGACTCGCTCAAGCAGGCTCGCGTCGCCACCGTCGCCTCGCTGGCGCAGAGCCGCTTCAACTGGGAGCGGGTGCTCCAGGAGCTCTCGCGCGTGATCCCGACCGACGTCTCGCTCGTGACCCTCACCGGCACGGTCGCACCAGGCGTGCAGGTCGGCGGCACCGGGTCCGCGGGCCAGCTGCGCCAGTCGCTCGCCGTGCCCGCCATCGAGCTCGCCGGCTGCACGCGCAGCCACTCGGCCGTGGCCCGCATGATGGGCCGCATGCGCCTGATCGACGGCGTGTCGCGCGTGACGCTCTCCTCATCGCAGAAGGTGAAGGGCGCCGCCGCTCCGCTCGCGGGCGCCAGCGGACCCAACACCAGCGCCGACTGCCGCAGCGGCAAGGCGCAGATCCCGCTCTTCAACCTCGTGATCTTCTTCGAGGGCCTCGTGCCCGCGACGCCGAGCGCCGCGGCACCCGCCTCGACGCCCGCCGCGGCGCCCGCCGGCGCGGCCACCCAGGCCGCCGGCCAGACGACCACCGCCAGCACGACTCCCGGGAGCACCAAGTGACCAAGCGTGACCGCCTCATCGTCCTGAGCCTCGCGGGCGTTGCGATCCTCGGCGCGTTCTGGTTCCTCGCGCTCGCTCCCAAGCGCCAGCAGGCAACCAAGCTCGGCGCCGAGATCGCCGACGCGCGGGCGTCGCTCGACAAGGCGAAGGCCGACATCGAGCACAGCAAGCAGGCGAAGGCCGGCTACCGCGACAACTACGCCACCGTGGCGCGGCTCGGCAAGGCCGTGCCGACCGACGACGACGTGACGTCGCTGCTCTACCAGCTCGACAGCGCAGCGCGTCGCGCGAGCGTCGACTTCCGTACCATCGACGTCGTGCCGGCGGCGGCTTCAGCTTCTGCGCCCGCGCCCGCACCGACGCCCTCGACCGGGTCCGGCTCAAACGGCTCGAGCTCCGGCACGAGCGGCGCCAGCGGCGCGAGCGCGACACCGGCCGCGGCACCGACGCAAGCGGCCGTGGCGGCCCTGCCGCCGGGCGTGAGCGTGGGCGCGGCGGGTTTCCCGACGCTGCCGCTGAACCTCGACTTCGAGGGCGACTTCTTCCACATGGCCGACTTCTTCCGCGAGATCGACGACTTCGTCGTCGCCGGGCCGAGCCGGCTGCTGGTCGCCGGGCGCCTGCTCACGATCGACGGCTTCTCGCTGGCCGCGAGCCCCAAGGGCTTCCCGCGGGTCGAGGCCACGATGCATGCGACCGCGTTCCTCGTCCCGTCCACTGAGGGCGCGACGGGCGGCGCCACGCCGAGCGGGCCGACCTCCGGCCAGCCCTCCGGCGGCACGCCCGCCGGCGGATCGGCCTCGCCGGCCGTCACCGCGACGGCCACGGGGGTCGCACGATGATCTTCGTCAAGGACCTGATCGCCGACCTGGTCGAGAAGCGCCTGTGGCCGATCGCCGTGGGGCTCCTCGCCCTGCTGGTGGCCGTCCCGGTCGTGCTCATCGCGCCGTCGCGCCCCGCGCGCGTCAGCGCCGCCACGCAGGCGCAGCTCGCCGACGCCCAGCGCGAGGCCGCCGCGGCCCAGCCCGTGGTCAGCATCGCCACGGCGACCGGCATCCGCGACTACAAGCGGCGGCTGAAGGCCGACCGCGCCCGCAACCCCTTCATCCAGCAGTTCGCCCCCAAGGCGCTGGCGGCGACGGCCGGAGTTCCGGTGCTGCCGACGGCGAGCGCGGGGACGAGCGGCTCCTCGGCGGGCGGCACGAC
>DAIOGP010000014.1:0-5128 GCA_036745135.1 Solirubrobacteraceae bacterium | reverse complement strand
GCCGAAGACCCCCTCCAAGTCCTCCGCGACCTACGACCTCTACAGCGCGGACCTGCGCTTCGGCGAGGCCGGCGCGACCAAGCAGCTCAAGAAGGTCGTGCGCCTGACCGCGCTGCCGTCGACCACCGCTCCCGTCGTCGTGTACCTCGGCGTCATGGAGGACAAGAAGACGGCCGCGTTCCTCATCAGCTCGGACGCCGCGGCGACGGGCGAGGGCAAGTGCGTCCCGGACGAGAAGACCTGCACGATCGTGCACCTGAAGGCCGGCGAGACCGAGTTCCTCGACGTCTCCGGCGGCACGGCGGGCCTCGTCCAGTACGAGCTGCGCCTCGTCAAGATCAACCGGACCACGACGCACGACAAGCAGGCGGCGGTCGACTCCTACGCCCGCGAGTCGAAGGCCGGACGCCGGATCCTGAGCGAGATCTCGAGCCCGGCTCGCGCGCTGCGCGCGCTGCGCCTGTCGCCTCGCAGCGGCACGCTGTTCTACGCGGCCGCGCCCCGCTCACGGTAGCGCCGGACCGCGCTGCGCGGTCGCGCGCACGTAACCTGTAGCGCCTCATGGCGCTCCGTCTCATCACCGCCGGCGAGTCGCACGGCCCCGGCCTGACCTGCATCGTCGAGGGCCTGCCGGCCGGCCTCGTGCTCGCGCCCGAGGACCTCGACCGCGACATGGCCCGGCGCCAGCTCGGCCACGGGCGGGGCGGTCGCATGAAGATCGAGCGCGACGCGGCGATCGTCACCGCGGGCGTGCGCCACGGTCACACGCTCGGCGGCCCGATCGCGCTGCGCGTCGAGAACCGCGACTACGCCAACTGGGAGGAGCGCATGAGCCCGTGGCCCGTCGCGGAGCCCGTGCCCGAGGTCCACCTCCCGCGGCCGGGCCATGCCGACCTCGTGGGGACGTGGAAGTACAAGCTCTCCGACGTGCGCGACGTGCTCGAGCGCGCCAGCGCACGCGAGACGGCGGCGCGCGTGGCCGGCGGCGCGCTGTGCAAGGCGTTCCTGCGGGCGCTCGGCGTCGAAGTTCGCTCGCACGTGATCCAGATCAGCTCGGTCCACGCGCCCGCGCCCGACGCGCTCGCGCTGGCGGACTTCGAGGCCGTCGACGAGTCGCCCGTGCGCTGCCTGGACGCCGAGTCGAGCGCCGCGATGGTGGCCGAGATCGACCTGCAGCGCAAGGCCAACGAGTCCCTCGGCGGGGTCTTCGAGGTCCGCGCCTTCGGGGTCGTGCCCGGCCTCGGCTCCCACGTCTCCTGGGAGGAGCGCCTCGACGGCCGCCTCGCGCAGGCGATCCTCTCGATCCAGGCGGTCAAGGGCGTCGGGGTCGGCGACGCGTTCGACGTCGCCGGCACGCCGGGCTCGCGCGCGCACGACGAGATCTTCCACGCGCCGGAGCGCGGCTTCTACCGCGAGAGCAACCACGCCGGCGGCCTCGAGGGAGGCATGACGACCGGCGAGCCCCTGGTCGTGCGCGGGGCGATGAAGCCGCTGCCGACCCTCACCAAGCCGCTGCGCTCCGTCGACATCGCGACGCTCGAGCCGGCGCAGGCCCTGCGCGAGCGCACCGACTCGTGCACGGTGCCGGCGGCCGGCGTCGTCGGCGAGGCGATGGTCGCCTTCGTGCTCGCCGATGCCTACCGGCGCAAGTTCGGGGGCGACCATCTCGACGACGCGCGGGAGGCGGTCGCCGCCTACACGCGGCGCATCGGGTGGCTGCCGCGGTGAGCCGGCCGGCGGGCGACGGCGGCGCCGGCCGCGGCGCGCTCGTCCTGATCGGGTTCATGGGGGCGGGGAAGACGAGCGCCGCGCGCGCCGTCGCCACGGAGCTCGGCGAGCCGGCGATCGATGCCGACGCGGAGCTCGAGCGCGAGCTCGGGATGCCGGTCGCGGACTACTTCGAGCGCCACGGCGAGCCGGCGTTCCGCGAGCACGAGGAGCGGGTCGTCGGCGAGCTGCTCGAGCGCGCGCCGGGCGGCGTGATCGCGCTCGGCGGCGGCGCGCTCCAGTCCGAGCGAGTCCGCGCGGCGCTGCGCCGCCACACGGCGGTGCTGCTCGAGGTCGACGTCGAGACGGCCTGGCGGCGCGCCGCCGGATCGCGACGGCCGCTCGCCCGCGACCGCGTCCGCTTCGCCGAGCTGCACGCCGAGCGCGCGGCGCTCTACGCGAGCTGCGCCGACGCCTTCGTGCTCCCGGGTGGGCGCGAGGGCGTGCTGCGGGCGCTGCCGGCCGTGCGCGAGCTCGGACGCGCGCCGGCCGGCACGCGACTCGTGTGGGCGCGCAGCGCGTCGGGCGAGTACCCGGCGTTCATCGGCGCCGGCCTGCTGGAAGCGGGCTTCTGGCCGGCCCAGCTCGGCTCGTGCGGTCGCTTCGTCGTCACCGACGAGCACGTCGGGCCCCTGTACGGCGGGCATGCCGGCGCCACGCTCGGCACGCTCGCGCTGCCCGCCGGGGAGGAGCACAAGACGCTCGCGAGCGCCGAGTCGGTGCTGCGGGCGTTGGCAGCCGCGGGCGTCACGCGCGGCGACCTCGTCGTCGCGCTTGGCGGCGGCGTCGTCGGCGACCTCGCCGGCTTCTGCGCCGCGACCTACCAGCGCGGCATGCCGATCGTCCACCTGCCGACGACGCTCGTCGCGCAGGTCGACTCCGCCTACGGCGGCAAGACCGGCGTCGACCTCCCCGAGGGCAAGAACCTCGTCGGCGCCTACCACCAGCCGGCGGCCGTGCTGACCGACCCGACCGCGCTCGAGACGCTGCCGGCCGAAGAGCTGGCCGCGGGCTACGCGGAGGTGCTGAAGACCGGGCTGATCGCCGGCGGCGGGCTGTGGGAGCGCGTGCGCGCCGGCGCCACGGGGGTCGAGCCTGACGTGATCGTCGCCTGCGCGCGGACGAAGCTCGCGATCGTCGCCGAGGACGAGCGCGATGGCGGCCGCCGCCAGGCGCTCAACCTCGGGCACACGGTCGCCCACGCGATCGAGGCCGTGACCGGCTACCGGCGCTATCGCCACGGCGAGGCCGTCGGGCTGGGCCTGCTCGCCGCGCTGCGGCTCTCGGACCGCGAGCGGCTGCGCGACGAAGCGCGCGACCTGCTGACGGCCCATGGGCTACCGGTGCGGCTCGACGCGGACGTCGACGCGGCGGCGGTGGTCGCCGCGACCACGCACGACAAGAAGCGGGTGGCCGCAGGGCCGACACCGTTCACGCTCGTCGAGCGCCCCGGTGACGTGCGCACGGGCTGCGTCGTCGAGCCGGACGCGCTCGTCGCGGCGGTGCGAGAGTTGACGGCATGAAGGCGCACAATCGCGTCGAGGTGCTGCACGGGGTCAACCTCGACATGCTGGGGCACCGCCCCGTCGAGCACTACGGCGACATCAGCTTCACCGAGCTCGAGGTGCGGATCGGCGAGTTCGCGCACGCGCTCGGCTTCGAGATCAGCTTCTTTCAGACGAACCACGAGGGCGCGTTCGTGGAGCGGCTGCACCGGCTCGCGGGCCTGACCGACGCCGTGGTGCTCAATCCGGGCGCGTGGACGCACTACTCGTGGGCGATCCACGACGCGCTCGAGCTGAGCGGCCTGCCGGCCGTCGAGGTGCACCTGTCCGACGTCAATGCGCGCGAGCCGTGGCGGTCGACGTCGGTGATCTCCGATCTGTGCGTCGCGACGATCGCCGGCCGCGGGATCCAGGGCTATCGCGCCGCGCTCGAGCGGCTCAAGGCCGAGCTGGAGACCGGCGCGTGACGCGCGCCGACCGGGTGGCCGCGCTCGTCGCCGAGCAGGAGCTCGACGCGCTGCTGATCGCCCATCCGGTCAACCTCCGCTACGTCACCGGCTTCACCGGCTCCAACGGGATGGCGCTCGTGGGGGAGGGGCGCCGCGTGTTCGTGACGGACTTCCGCTACGTCGAGCAGGCCGCCGACCAGGTTCCCGGCTTCGACCGGCTGCGCGGCGAGCGCGACCTGATCGAGGCCCTCGTCGCCGCGATCCCGGAGGGCCAGCAGCGGATCGGGTTCGACGCCGCGCACGTCTCGGTCCAGGAGCACGGGCGCCTGCGCGCCGCGCTGCCCGACCGCGTCGAGCTCGTGCCGGCCGCCGGCCTGATCGAGCGCCTGCGCGCGGTCAAGGAGCCGCACGAGCTCGAGCCCATCCGCGCCGCCGCGGCGCTCGCCGACGCCGTCCTCGGCACGGTCGTCGAGCGTGGCCTCGTGGGCCGCAGCGAGCGCGCGGTCGCGATCGACCTCGAGCACGAGCTCCGGCTCGCCGGGGCGGAGGGGCCGAGCTTCCCCTCGATCGTGGCGAGCGCCGAGCACGGCGCGCTCCCGCACGCGGAGCCGCGCGACGTCGCGATCCCCGCCGGGACGCTCGTCACGATCGACATGGGCGCCCGTGTCGACGGCTACTGCTCGGACTGCACGCGCACCTTCGCGACGGGCCCGCTGCGCGCGGAGCTCGCCAGCGCGTACGCGGTCGTGCTCGATGCGCAGCAGACGGCGCTCGCGGCCGTCGCCGCCGGCCGGAGCGCGCGCGAGACCGACGCGATCGCGCGGGACATCATCGCGGCGGCCGGCCACGGCGAGCACTACGGGCACGGGCTCGGCCACGGCGTCGGCCTCGACATCCACGAGGCGCCGACGCTCGGCCAGCGCAGCGACGACACGCTGGCCGCCGGCAACGTCGTCACGATCGAGCCGGGCATCTACCTCCCTGGCGTCGGCGGCGTGCGGATCGAGGACCTCGTCGTCGTGACCGCTGACGGCCACGAGGTCCTGAGCGGCTTCGCGAAGTCCCTGCTGACCGTCGGGTGAGCCCCGGCGGACCGCCCGGCGCCGGCTGATCCAAGCGCCGAGACGGGGCGTGCAGCGCTGGTTCTCGGCTCAGCGGCGCTCGGCCGCGCGCCGATAACCGAAGCGCATGCATGTGCCTGGTCCCGACCACCCCGGCGCGGGGATGAAGCGCCCGTTCCCGCGCGCCCGATCGCGCCTGCGCGCCGACGCCGGCTTCGGCCTCGTCGACGCGATGGTCGCCCTCGTGCTGCTGCTGATGATCGGGTTCGCCGCCTACGCGACATACGACCGTGCGACGGCGAGCTCCGCGAACATCAAGACGCGCCCCGTCGCGGCCAGCGTCGCC
>DAIOGP010000013.1:0-12767 GCA_036745135.1 Solirubrobacteraceae bacterium | reverse complement strand
CGCGCGTCGAGCTGACGCTGGTCGCGCGCCTGTCCGCGGTCCCGCGGCGCGTCGCCCTGCGCGACAACACCTTCGCGGGCCGCATCGGCTGGAAGGCGATCGTCGCCGCGCCCGGCAGCGGGACCGCGGTGCGCTCCGACGTCCCCTCGGGCGATCCGACGAATGGGCTGCGCTCCTACCCGCAGGCGCTGCTGAAGAGCCCCCTCGACGTGCGTTCCGCGACGCTCGCCGTCCGCTCCGGCGACGGGACGCTCGTCGCGCCGCGCGCGGCCGGCGGCGACCTCGCCACGACGTCGAACCGCTCCGGCGACGGCTTCGCCGGCGTCTTCAGCGACGCCGCCGACGGACACGGCGTGCTGCTGCTCCTGCTGCTCGCCGCGTTCGGGTGGGGCGCGCTCCACGCGCTCTCGCCGGGCCACGGCAAGGCGATGGTCGCCGCCTACCTGGTCGGCACGCGCGGGACCGCGCGCCACGCGGTGGCGCTCGGCGCCGTCGTCACCGTGACGCACACCATCGGCGTGTTCGCGCTCGGGCTCGTGACCCTGCTGCTGTCGCAGTACCTCCTGCCGGAGGACCTCTACCCGTGGCTCAACCTCGCGTCGGGCCTGCTGGTCGTCGGGGTCGGACTCGCCGTGCTCCGCTCGCGCGTCCGCTGGTCGCGCGCGCGTCGGTCGGTGGCCGCGCGCCGATCGGCCGAGCTCGGCCACACCGCGGCAGACGCGCACGTCGCGCAGCGGGCCCACGCGCACGCCGAGGTCCACGCGCATGCCGAGGCCCACACGCACGCCCAGGCCGAGGCCCCCGTCCACGCGCTCGCGGGAGCGCACGGGTACGAGCACGGGGCCGACCACGCGCACGACCACGACGACGACTCCGATCATGCCCACGACCACGATCACGCGCACGACCACGGCTCCGATCACGCGCACGACCATCCCCACGCTCCGGGTTCCGACCACGCCCAGGCCGCAGCGAATGGCCACGACCACAGCCACGGCAACGGCCATAGCCACAGCCACGACATCCCGGACCAGATCACCTGGAAGGGCCTGCTCGCGATGGGGGCGTCGGCCGGGCTGATCCCCTGCCCGTCGGCGCTCGTGGTCCTGCTCGGCGCGATCGCCCAGCACCAGGTCGCGCTCGGCCTGCTGCTGATCGTCGCCTTCAGCCTCGGCCTCGCCGGCACGCTGACGGCGCTCGGCCTTGCCGTCGTCTACGCCTCGCGACTCACGCAGCGATTCGACTTCTCCGGCCGGCTCACGGCCGCGCTGCCGGCCGTCTCCGCGCTGGTGATCATCGTCGTCGGCTGCGTCCTCACCGTCCACGCCATCCCGAAGCTCGCATGACTGATCCGTTCGCCACGTCCGCGCGCATGAGATCGGGCATGACCATCTCACCCCAACACAGGAGCGCCGCGCATGTTCGGGCTCGATGATCAGATCGCGGCGCTCGGCGCCGGCCAGGTGTTCCTGATCGTGATGGCCGTGGCCGCGCTCCTGGGCCTGCGGCACGCCACGGATCCGGATCACCTCACCGCGGTCTCGACGCTCGTGGCCACCGAGCGCGATCACGGCGCCCGCGCGGCCGGCCGGCTCGGACTCGCGTGGGGCTTCGGGCACGCGACGACGCTGTTCCTGTTCGGGCTGCCGATCGTCCTCTTCAACCGCTACCTCCCGGACTGGGCGCAGACCGGGGCCGAGGCGGCCGTCGGCGTGCTGATCATGGTCCTCGCGGTGCGGCTCCTGCTGCGCTGGCGCAACGGCCAGCTCCATGCCCACGCGCACGAGCACGGCGCGCTCCACCACGACCACCCGCATGCGCACGAGCGCGCGCACGAGCCCGACGCGGCGGGCCGGCACGACCACGCCGCGCCCGCCCGGAGGCTCGGGCGCTCGCCGCTCCAGGCCTACGGCATCGGGCTGATCCACGGCATGGGCGGCTCGGCCGGCGTCGGGGTGCTCCTGCTCGCCGCGATCCCCGACCACGTCGAGGGCGCCGTCGCGCTCGCGCTCTTCGCGCTCTGCACGGCGATCTCGATGGGTGTCGCGTCGACGACCTTCGGCTACACGCTCTCGCGCGGGCCCGTGCTGCGCCGCTTCGTCGCCGTCGCGCCGCTGTTCGGGGTGCTCTCGCTCGCGTTTGGCGCGTGGTACGCCCTGAGCGCGCTCAACGCGGTCCCGTACTACTTCTGACGCGCGGTCCGCGACCACACGTACACCCGCATCCGAAGCAGCCGTGTCGTGGCCAGGTGCCCCGGCGACGTGCGGACGCGGGATTCTGAAAGCGCTGCTGCACGCTCCCCTCGACCGTCGCGACGCGCCTGCCGTGCCGGTACGATTGGCCGGCATTTTCGACGCTCACGGAAGGGGAGGCGCCGCGCATGTCAACGCTCACGCCAGACCGAGACGAGAGTCACACCCTGCGGGAGCTCAGCGAGCGCACGCGCCGCGCCTGGCACGTCTACCGCGAGAGCATCCGCGACCTCGAGGGCCGCGCCTACGACGAGGCCGAGGACCGCTCGTGGGAGCTGCTGCAGACGCGACTGCGCGAGGTCGAGGACCGACGCGCCGAGCTCGCGACCGGCCAGCGGCGCCGCCGCGACGACCACTGACGGCTCGCCGGACGACGTGGGCTCGACTAGGCTGACGCCCACCATGGCGGGCATGCGCAGGACATCACGGCTGGGGCGCGCGACGATCGTCGCCGCCGCGCTCAGCTCCGTCCTCCTGGTCGCCGGTTGCGGCGGCGGCACGCGCTACGCGAATCGGCCCCGCCCGGCGGTGCCGGTGAACCTCAGCGCCTCGATCTCCGATCGCGGCGTGGCGGTGTCGCCCAGGCGCGTGGGCGCCGGCCCGGTGACCGTCATCGTGACCAACCAGAGCGCGACCGCCCAGGAGCTGACGATCGAAACCGACCAGCCGGCGACCTCGGGCGCGACCGGCCTGACGCGCACGACCGGCTCGATCGATCCCCGCGGCACGGCGTCGCTCGAGCTCGACGCGCCGACCGGCCAGCTGCTCGTGCACGTCAAGAACAGCGCCATCCGCCCGGCACGCGTCGTCGTCGGCGAGCCGCGGCCGAACTCCGGGGACCAGCTGCTGCTTCCGTGACCGCGGGGCGCCCGGGCGCCCCGTCGGCACCTTCGGCGCCCGGCCGTGCCGGCGCCCCCGTCGGAGCCGCCCTCGCGGGTGTCGCTGCAGCTCGTGTGAGCCACCTCACATGGCTTGCGCTTGCGCAATGGCCTCGATCGCGCAATCCTTGCGTTTGTGCAAGCAATCATCTCGATCCCCGCGGAGACGCACGCTCTGGCCAGCGACCTGACGACGCTCAGCGGCTTCATGCTCAAGCGCTCCGGGAGCGACTTCTACCGCACGATGGCCGACCTCGATCTCTCGTTCACGCAGGTCGCCGCGCTCGGCGCGCTCGACCTCGAGGACGGCGAGCTGTCGGTCAAGGAGCTCGCCGCCGCGCTCTCGGTGTCGCTCGCCACGGCCAGCCGCGTCGTCGAGGCCCTCCACGGGCGCGGCCTCGTCGAGCGCGGCGAGGACGAGCGCGACCGGCGCATGAAGCAGGTCCGCATCACAGCGGCCGGGCGCGCGATCCCGGCCCGCGTCCACGGCGCCCGCCTCGCCGCCGTCGCGGCCTTCGTCGAGACCCTGACCCCCGCCCAGCGGCGTCGCCTCGCGGCCGCGATCACGCCGCTCGTGGCGCGCCCGGACGTCGCCGCCTGCCGCGCGAAGCGAGCCGGCCGATGACCGAGGCCGTCATGGCACGCGCCCGCGGCCTCGCGCTGAACGAGGCGAACCGCCGCTGGTGGACGCTCGGCGCGATGTGCTTCGCGCTGTTCATGATCATGCTCGACAACACGGTCGTGAACGTCGCGCTGCCGTCGATCCAGCGCGAGCTGCACGCGTCGCTCTCGTCGCTCGAGTGGACGATCAACGCCTACACGCTGACCTTCGCCGTCCTGCTAGTCACGGGCGGCCGGCTCGGCGACATCTACGGCCGCCGCCGGATGTTCCTGTTCGGCGTCGTGACCTTCGCGCTCTCGAGCGCGGCGATCGGCCTCGCGCCGACCGACGCGTGGCTCGTCGCGGGCCGGGCGGTCCAGGGCATCGGCGCCGCGTTCATGATGCCGGCGACGCTGTCGATCATCACGAACGCGTTCCCGCCGCACGAGCGCGGGAAGGCGATCGGCACCTGGGCCGGCGTCTCCGCGCTCGCGCTCGCCGCCGGACCGGTCGTCGGCGGCTGGCTGACCGAGTCGGTCAGCTGGCGCGCGATCTTCTTCCTCAACCTGCCGGTCGCCGTGGGCGCGGTGGCGGTCACGCTGTTCGCGGCGCGCGAGTCGCGCGACGAGAGCGTGGCGCGGCGCGTCGACGTGCCGGGCATCGCTGCCGCGACGATCTCGCTCACCGCCCTCGTGCTGGCGCTGATCGAGGGCACCTCCTGGGGCTGGACCTCGGCGCGGACCGTCGCGCTGCTCGCGCTGGCCGCGGGCGCCCTCGGCGCGTTCGTGCTGGTCGAGCGCCGCAGCCCGGCGCCGATCATCGACTTCGGGTTCTTCCGCTCGCGCTCGTTCGCCGGCGCCAACATCGTCGCGTTCGTCGTCTCGTTCGCGATGCTCGCGATGTTCTTCTTCATCGCGCTCTACATGCAGAACATCCTCGGCTACTCGCCGCTGCAGGCAGGCGTGCGCTTCCTGCCCTCGACGGTGATGATCGTGCTGATCGCCCCGATTGCCGGGCGCCTCGCCGACCGGGTCGGGCCACGCCGGCTGATCGTGGGCGGCCTGCTCGCGGTGGCGGGCTCCCTGACGTGGCAGAGCTTCCTCGCGGTCGACAGCGGCTACGGGTTCCTCCTCCCCGGCTTCGTCCTGATGGGCATCGGCATGGCGTTCGTCATGTCGCCGATGAGCACGGCGGCGATGAACGCCGTCGACGCCTCGAAGGCCGGCGTGGCATCGGGCATCCTCTCGATGAACCGCATGGTCGGCGGGACGTTCGGCGTGGCCGTGCTCGGCGCGCTCGTGGCGACGCTCGGTCGCTCGAAGCTCGACACGCTGCTCCCCGCCGTTTCGGCCGGAACGCGCGCGCGGCTCGCCGACACGCTGGGCTCAGGCGGCGCCGGCCCGACCTCGGGCGAAGTCGCCCGCGCGATGCGCGAGGCCTACGTCTACGCCCTCGGGAACGGCCTGCGCCTCGCCGCGGCGGCGGCGCTGCTCGGCGCGGTCGCCGCATGGGCGCTGATCGCTCCGCGACCCGCCGTGGCGCCCGCGCGCTCCCCCGCGCTCGAGTCGGCCTGAGCCGCGACCGACTCGCGTCGCGCCATCGCCGTCACGTCCGGACGGCTCACTAGCTTCCGGCGCGTCGTACGACGAACGGGGAGCCCTGATGCCGGAACGGACCTCTGCGCACATGCCCGCGCGTGCCACGCCCCACAGCTGCCGACGAGCCGCTTTCGGGCGCATCGTGAACGCTGCTGCACCCATTCGTGCAGCGCGACACGAGGTTGCTCGGGTCGTTAGCCTGGGCCGTCGCATCGACGTTCAGGGGAGGCAGCGATGCAGATTCTCGTGAGCTGGCGCGCACTCGCGCTCGGCGTGGTGGTAGTGGCGTTGGCGGCACCAGGGGCGGTCGCGTCGACGGCGGCGGCGCGGATCTTCGGGACGAACCCGGTCCAGATCTCGGTCGGGCCGCGTGGCGAGCAGTCCAACGGCGCGGCCTTCGACCCGAGCATCTCGGGCGACAACCGGCGTGCCAGCTACGTGGCGTTCGCCTCGACGGCCAGCAACCTCGTGGCCGGCGACGACAACGGCGTCGCGGACGTCTTCCTCTACCGGCGGCCCGGTGGGACGCGCGGCACCAACGGGCTCGACAACGGCCCGGCGCGGCCGGCGGGCCGGCTCGTGCGCGTCAGCCTCGGCCGCGGCGGTGCCGATGCCAACGGGCCCTCCTCCGCCCCAGCTCTCGACGGCTCGATCCAGCACCCGACGCACTGCGTGGCCTTCGCCTCGGCGGCCTCGAACCTCGCGCCTGACGACACCGACTCGACCAGCGACGTGTTCGTGCGCGACCTCGCCGCGCGGCGCACGTACCTCGTCTCACGCGGGATCGACGCGGCGGCCATCCGCCCGGCGATCGGCGGGGATTGCGGCAACGTCACGTTCCAGGCCGGGGGCGAGGTCTACGTCGCCGACGCCCGCGGCGGCAGGCCGCGCTCGCTCGGGCCGGGCGGGACGCCCGACATCTCGCTCGACGGCTCGGCGATCGTGTGGCAGCGCGGCGACGCCGTGCTCCTGCGCCGGGCGGGTCGCACCTCCGAGGTCGCCGCGCGCGGGTGGAACGCCCACGTCTCCGACGGCGGCGCCAGCCGCCGCTGGACCGTCGTCTTCGACACGTCCGACCGGCTCGCCGCGGCCGACGACAACGGGGCGATCGACGTCTACATCCGCAGCTTCGGGGCGCGCGGCGGCGGCGGCGACGCCGAGCTGATGTCGGCCTCGCACCGCGGGACGCGCAGCCTCGGCGGGAACTCGGCCAACGGCGGACTGACCGCCTACGCCCGCCCGCAGGGCATGGTGATCCTGGCCAACGCCCAGCGCGGCGCGACGACCATCTACGTCCACAACGAGCACACGGGGAACATCGACGACCTCGCCCACGTGGCGTCGGTCGACGCGATGGCCACGAGCGCGCGAGCCAACTTCGTCGCGTTCGCCGCCGGCGGGCAGGTGTTCCTCAAGCACCTGACGCACGGGGAGCCGCTGGCGGGCGCGTCGCGCCGCCGTCGCTGAGGCGCGGCGCTGGCCCTTCGCCGCTACCGCCGCTGACCCGCGGTCCGTGGTCCGCTACCCGTCCCGCCCCGGCGATCGCGTCCAGCGCCGCCGCTAGCGTGCCGCGGCGATGCACGTCCTCACGAGCCTGGACCGTGCGCGGGTCGCGGAGCTGCTCGCGGGCGACGAGTTCTTCTGGCTCGACCTGCTGACGCCGGGCGACGCCGACCTGCGGACGCTCGCCGAGCTGCTGCACCTGCATCCGCTCGCGCTCGAGGACGCGCAGAACTTCGGGCAGCGCCCGAAGCTCGACGACTACGGCGACTACGTGTTCCTCGTGCACTACGGCGCCCGCGTCGACGCGGCGAACGAGCCCAGCGAGTTCGAGGTCCACCTCTTCCTGAGCGGCGGGTACATCATCACGCTGCGCCGCGACGAGTGCCCGGGCCTCGACGCGCTCCGCGAACGCCTCGCGCAGCGCGACGGGGAGGCCGAGCAGCACGTCGTCTACCAGGTGCTCGACACGGTGACGGACACCTTCTTCCCCGTGCTCGCCCGGATCGACGACGAGATCGACGAGCTCCAGGAGGCGATCGTCGCGCAACCGACGGACGCGCAGCTGCAGCGGATCTTCCAGCTGCGACGCGGGCTCGTCGGGATGCGCAAGGTCGTCACCCCGCAGCGCGACCTGTTCGCGCGGGCCGTGGACGACATCTCGCTGCTGCCGGGGCTCGAGGCCGGCGCGCGCGACTACCTGCGCGACGTGTACGACCACCTGATCAGGATCTCCGACCTGATCGACTCCTACCGGGACCTGCTCTCGGGCTCGATGGACGTCTACCTCTCGACGGTCTCCAACCGGCTCAACACCGTCATGAAGCAGCTCACGATCCTCGCGACCGTGTTCCTGCCGCTGACCGTCGTGACGAGCTTCTTCGGCCAGAACTTCGGCTGGCTGGTGCGCCACATCGACTCGTTCGGCGCCTTCCTCGCGTACGGGATCGGCGGGCTGGTGGTGCCCTGTGTCGTGCTCTACGCCTGGTTCAAGCGCAGCCACTACATCTGAGTTCCGCGCCGGGCTGGACCAGGCCGGACGCCGGAGCGCGCCCCTCGCGCGGTCGCCCTCGATAGCATCCGCGCGTCCCGACCCCGACCGCAAAGCGAGAGTCCGTGGCCGTAGACCTCAGCCAAGTCGCCAACCTCGACGTCGAGCCCGGCGAGCTCCCCTCGACGATGGCCGCGTGGGTCATCCGCGAGGACCGATTCGGCGAGCCGCGCGACGCCTTCCAGCTCGAGCAGATCGAGGCCCCCGAGCCGGGGGCGTTCGAGGTCGTCGTCCGCGTGATGGCGGCGGGCGTCAACTTCAACAACGTGTGGGCCGCGCTCGGCGAGCCGGTGTCCGTCTTCCGGTACCACCCCGAGGACCACCACATCGGCGGCTCGGACGCCTCGGGCGTCGTCTGGAAGGTCGGCGAGGGCGTCACGCGCTGGGCCCCCGGCGACGAGGTCGTGATCCACTGCAACCAGGCGTCCTACGAGGACCCGGAGGTCCACGGCCTCGACCCGCTGGCCGCGCCGTCGCAGCAGATCTGGGGCTACGAGACGAGCTGGGGCTCGTTCGCCCAGTTCTGCAAGGTCCAGGCGCAGCAGCTGCTGCCCAAGCCCAAGCACCTCGCCTGGGAGGAGGCCGCGAGCTACGGCCTGACGTACTTCACCGCGTACCGGATGCTGATGGACCAGGCCAAGCTGCAGCCGGGCCACAAGGTCCTGATCTGGGGCGCCGCCGGCGGCCTCGGCGTGTTCGCGACGCAGCTCTGCAAGCTGGCCGGGGCCGACTGCGTCGGCGTCGTCTCCTCCGCCGAGAAGGGGGAGCTCGTCAAGCAGCTCGGCGCCGCGGGCTACATCGACCGCAACGAGTACGCGGGCATGATGCGCAAGGGCGGCGAGTCCCCCGAGGAGGAGAGCGCGCGCTTCAAGGAATCGCGCCGCTTCGCCAAGGCCGTGTCCGCGATCCTCGGCGGTCCGCCCGACGTCGTCTTCGAGCACGTCGGCCAGGCGACGTTCCCGACCTCGGTGTTCGTCGTCAAGCCGTTCGGCAAGGTCGTCATCTGCGGCGCCACGTCGGGCTTCAACCTCGACTTCGACGTGCGCTACCTGTGGATGCGCCAGAAGCAGATCATCGGCTCGCACTTCGCCAACGCGTGGGAGTGCAACCAGGCCAACGCGCTCATCGAGCAGTCGAAGATCCGCCCCGTCCTGTGGCAGACGATGGGCTTCGAGAAGGTCGCCGAGGCCCATCAGCTGCTGCGCGACAACCAGCACCTCGGCAAGATCGCGATCCTCGTCGGCGCGACCGAGGAGGGCCAGGGCAAGACGGCCGAGGGCCCGGGCGCGATCCGCGCCGAGGTCGGCGCCTGATGGCCGGCTCGGTCCACGTTCCCTGGTACGCGACCGGCTTTCGCGCGGACGGCTTCGAGCCCCTGCTGGCCGAGATCGCCGCGGTCGCCCTGCGCTACGGCGCCAGCGAGTACGAGGTCTTCCGCTCCCACGACGATCGGTACCGCTTCCTGCAGACCGCTACCTTTGAGCGCAAGCTCGACTTCGAGCGCTACTGGTACGGCCCAGAGTTCGCAGCGTTCCGCGCCGACTACTCGGGCTGGTACCAGGTGCCGTTGGCCTACGGCTGGCACGACGTCGTGGGCCGCGGCGCCATCGCGGACGAAGTCGTGGCGGGTGCCGGCAACGCCGGCGAGCGGCGCTGACCGGCGCGGACCACGACGAGAGGCGGGAAGCGAATGAGCACGTACGAGACCGCGGCCGTCGACGGCGGCGCGCCGGCCGAGGACCGGCACGACGCGCCCGGGCGCACGGCGGCCGACATCGAGCCGGTCGCGCACGAGACGCTCGATCGCACGCTCACGGGCATCGCGACGGTCGTGCCCTTCCTGATGCTCGCCGTCGCCGGTTGGCAGCTCTGGAATCGAGCGCTCGGCTGGAGCGACGTCGTGGTGTTCTTCGCGACCTACGTGCCCGTCGGCCTCGGCGTGACCGTGGGCCTGCACCGCCTCCTCACGCACCGCAGCTTCAAGACCGGCCCGGCGGTCCGCGGCGTGCTCGCGGCGCTCGGCTCGGCCGCGATCGAGGGGCCCGTGATCGCGTGGGTCGCGGACCATCGCAAGCACCACGCGTTCACCGACCGCGAGGGCGATCCGCACAGCCCGCACTTGCACGGCGGCGGCCTTCGGGGCACGGTGCGCGGTCTCGTGCACGCCCACGTCGGCTGGATCTTCCTGCACACCGAGCGTGCCGCGAAGGCCCGCTTCGCGCCCGACCTGCTCGCCGACCCCGTCGTCCGCTTCGTGGACCGCACGTTCCTCCTCTGGGTCGTCGCCGGGCTTGCGTTTCCCTTCGGCTTGGGCGTCGCGCTGACCGGATCGGTGATCGGCGGCCTCACGGGGCTGCTCTGGGGCGGGGCCGTGCGGATCTTCCTGCTCCACCACGTCACCTTCAGCATCAACTCGGTGTGCCACTACTTCGGGCGCCGCCGCTTCCCGACCGACGACGAGTCGACGAACAACTGGCCACTGGCGCTGCTGTCCCTCGGCGAGTCGTGGCACAACAACCACCACGCCTTCCCGACCTCGGCCGAGCACGGGCTGCGCCGCTGGGAGCTCGACCCCTCCGCGCTCGTGATCCGCGCGCTGGAGCGCCTCGGACTGGCGTGGGACGTCGTGCGGATCAGCCCGGAGCGCCAAGCGGCGAAGGCCGCGCCGGCCTGAGGCCCGGAGCCGCGGCCGGGCTGTGGCCCGCAGCCACGGCCTGAGGCCCGGAGCCGCGGCCGGGCGCTGCAGCCCGTCGCGGCGCTAGCCCCGCTCGAGCGGGGCCATCGTCAACCCGGCGTCGCGCAGCTGCTCCCAGTAGAGCTCGGCGATCTCGCGCTGACCGGTCCAGACGATCGCCTGCCCGCGCGCGTCGATGCGGTCCGCGTAGGCGTAGCCGTCGGCGACGCTCACGCCGGGGATGTGGCGCGCGAGCGTGACCGCGACGTGGTCGAAGGTGTTGTGGTTGTCGTTGCGGACGATCACGCGCCAGCCACCGCCGTGGTCGTCATCCGGACCCGCGGTACGCGGGCGCTCGACGGTCTCGGTGCCGCTCATGCGGGCGAGGATAGCTCGGCGTGGCCCGCTCGCCCAGGCCGCTTGCGCCAGTACCGGTCGAGGCCCTGCCAGAGCTGGTGCGGCGGCGAGGTCTGCTCGTAGACGAGCGCCGTGGCGGGGTCGGTGGCCGCACCGATCTCGGCGCGGACGTGCGCGACGAAGCGCTCCTCGTCGAGCCGGCGCGCGAGCTCGGCCCAGCGGTCGAGGCGCTCCCCCACCGCCGCGAGCTGCGCGTCGACCTCCTCGACGGCGCCGAAGTGGGTGAGGCCGAGGCTCGACGGGCGCCACGCCGCGATCGTCGCGAGGGACTGATGCCAGGCGTCGACGTCGATGTCGGGCGGCGGCGTCGGCGGCACGGTGAAGTCCGCGGGCGGGATGCGCACGCCGCCGACGTCGCCGACGAACGCCCGCCCGGTCGCCTCGTGCAGGTAGGCGACGTGGTGCGAGGCGTGGCCGGGCGTGTCGGCGACCCTGAAGCCGAGGACGCGCTCGCCGCCGCGCACGACGCGCAACCGCTCGGCGGGAACGGGCTCGATCGCTCCCCACAGCTCGTCCATCCGGTCGCCGTACAGGCGCCGCGCGCTCTCGATCAGCCGGTCGGGCGCCGCGAGGTGCGGCGCGCCGCGCTCGTGCACGAGCACCTCGAGCTCCGGCCAGCGACGCGCGAGCGCGCCCGCCGCGCCCGCGTGGTCGAGATGGATGTGCGTGAGCAGCAGCGCTCGCGGGCGCCACGCGCCGAGCTCCGCCAGCAGCGTCTCGAGGCAGGAGCCGGGCCCGGGGTCGACGAGCACGTCGTCGACCTGCCAGCAGCAGATCGCACGCTCGCGCCCGAGGTGCAGGACATCGATCGCGCGCACGCCCGGAACCCTACAATCCGCCTGATGCCGGACCACCGCCTGCCCGCCCCGGATGCGCCCTGGATGATGCGGACCTACGCCGGTCACTCGACCGCGGCGAAGTCCAACGAGCTCTACCGGACGAACCTCGCCAAGGGCCAGACCGGGCTCTCGATCGCGTTCGACCTCCCCACGCAGACGGGCTACGACGCCGACCACGAGCTCGCCCGCGGCGAGGTCGGCAAGGTCGGCGTCCCGATCGCGCACCGGGAGGACATGCGGGCGCTGCTCGACGGCATCCCGCTCGACCAGATGAACACGTCGATGACGATCAACGCGACGGCCGCGTGGCTGCTCGCCCTCTACATCGTCGCCGCCGAGGAGCAGGGCGTGGCGCAGGAGGCCCTCCAGGGCACGACCCAGAACGACATCCTCAAGGAGTACCTCTCGCGCGGCACGTACGCGTTCCCGCCCGGCCCCTCGATGCGCCTGATCGCGGACATGGTCGCCTACACGGTGGAGCACGTGCCGAAGTGGAACCCGGTCAACATCTGCTCCTACCACCTGCAGGAGGCGGGGGCCACGCCGGTCCAGGAGATCGCCTACGCGATGGCCAACGCGATCGCCGTGCTGGACGAGGTCCGCGCCCGCGTCGCGCCCGAGCTGATGCCGCAGGTCTTCGCCCGCATCTCGTTCTTCGTCAACGCCGGCGTGCGCTTCGTCGAGGAGCACGCCAAGCTGCGCGCGATGTCGCTGCTGTGGGACGAGCTCGGCCGCGAGCGCTACGGCGTGACGGACGCGAAGGCGCGCCGCTTCCGCTACGGCGTCCAGGTCAACTCGCTCGGGCTGACCGAGGCCCAGCCCGAGAACAACGTGCAGCGGATCGTGCTCGAGACGCTCGCCGTGACGCTCGGGCGCGATGCCCGCGCGCGCGCGATCCAGCTGCCGGCGTGGAACGAGGCGCTCGGCCTGCCGCGCCCGTGGGACCAGCAGTGGTCG
>DAIOGP010000012.1:5787-13552 GCA_036745135.1 Solirubrobacteraceae bacterium | reverse complement strand
CCCGCCCCCTCCGTCCCCACCCCTACACTCCAACGGTGCCCGGCATCGTGATCGTGGGCGCCCAATGGGGCGACGAGGGGAAGGGGAAGGTCGTCGACCTGCTCGCGGAGCGGGCCGACCTCGTGATCCGCTTCCAGGGCGGCAACAACGCCGGCCACACGATCGTGCGCGACGGCGAGCAGTGGAAGTTCCACCTGATCCCCTCGGGGATCCTCTACCCCGGCAAGCTGTGCGCGATCGGGAACGGCGTCGTGATCGACCCCAAGGTGCTCACGACGGAGATCGACGAGCTCCGTCGTCGCGGCGTCGACGTCAGCGGCCTGCGCATCTCGGCCAACGCGCACCTGATCATGCCCTACCACCTGCTGCTCGACCACGCGGGCGAGTCGCGCCTCGGCAAGCTGCAGATCGGGACCACCCGCCGCGGCATCGGCCCCTGCTACGCGGACAAGGCGGCCCGGCTCGGGATCCGCATGCAGGACCTGCTCGACGAGAAGATCCTCAAGAAGAAGATCATGGCGGCGCTCGAGCCCAAGCGGCTCTCGCTGCGGCCCTACGAGCGCGATCCCGTCCTCGACCTGCACGCGATGACCGAGGAGTACCTGACCTACGGCCATCGGCTCGAGCAGCACATCGCCGACACCGCGCGGCTCGTCTGGGACACGCTCGACGCGGAGCGCACCGTCATCTTCGAGGGCGCGCAGGGAGCGCTGCTCGACATCGACCACGGGACCTACCCCTTCGTCACCTCGTCGAACCCGGTCGCGGGCGCCGCCTGCACCGGCACCGGCGTCGGCCCGAAGGACATCGACGAGGTGTGGGGCGTGGCCAAGGCCTACGCCACCCGCGTCGGCGCCGGGCCGTTCCCGACCGAGCTCGACGACTCGCTCGGCGAGCGGCTGCGCGAGCGCGGCGGGGAGTTCGGAACGACCACGGGGCGGCCGCGCCGCACCGGCTGGATCGACGTCGTCGCGCTGCGCTACGCGGCGCGTATCAACTCGCTCACCGCGCTCGCGATCACGAAGCTCGACGTGCTCTCCGGCCTCGAGACGCTCAAGGTCTGCACGCGCTACCGCGGGGCGGAGGGCGCCGAGTTCGACACGTTCCCCTATCACCAGACCGTCCTCCACCAGGCGACGGCGGAGTACGTCGAGCTGCCGGGCTGGGAGGAGGACATCGGCGCCTGCCGCAGCGAGGCCGCGCTGCCCGCCAACGCGCGCGCGTACCTGGCGTTCCTCAGCGACGCGATCGGCGTGCCGATCGCGCTCCTCGGCGTCGGCCCGGGGCGCGATCAGGTGATCTGGACGGAAGCCGGGCGCGGGACCGTCCCGGCCACCGCGCTCGCCGCCTGAGCGACGCCCCACGGCGCCGCCGTCCCCGACGGCCCCAGCCGAGCCGGGCCCTGGATCTGCCGGGCGCGGCTCAGCGCCAGCGCTCGAGGAGGTCCGCGTCGGGGACCTCGCGCACGATCCGCGCCGGGACGCCGAGCACGACCGCCCGCGGCGGCACGTCGCGCGTGACGACGGCGCCGGCGGCGACGAACGCCTCCGCGCCGATCTCGACGCCGGGCGTGAGCACGGCCCCGCCGCCGATCCGGCACGCCCGGCGCAGCGTCGCGCCGCGCAACGCGTACTCGTCGCCGTGGCGGGCCATCGTGTCGTCGTTCGTCGTCATCGCGCACGGCCCGACGAAGACGTCGTCCTCGATCAGGGTGAAAGCCGTGAGGTAGACCATCGTCTGGACCCGCACGCGGTCGCCGACCACGACGTCGTTGTCGACCGCGCTGCCGCGCCCGATCACGCTGCGCTCGCCGATCCGGGCGCGCTCGCGTACGTGGGCCTGGTCGCCGATGATCGCGCCCGCGCCGAGCCGCGCCCCCGCGAAGACCACGGCGCCGGCACACACCACGGCGCCGGGCTCGAGCACGAGGCCGTCGGCGGGGGTGCGCGGCGCGGAGGAGTGGGCCGCGAGCGTGGGCGACTTGCCGAGCACGGCGCCGTCCTGGATCGTGCAGCCGTCGCCGACCGTCGTGCCGGCGTGGATGACCACGTGGGCGCCCAGGCTCACGCCGGAGCCGAGGCTCACCTCCGGCCCGAGCATCAGCCCGGGCGCGAGGTCGGAGGGACTGGGGCCGCCGCCTGCTCCGAGGCTCATCTAGGCTTCCGCGTCCGATGTCCCGGCATCAGGCTCGCAGGCTACCTCGCCCTGCTCCGAGAAGGACGGCGCCCTGATGGCGTTGCGCGGCGCCGTGCTCGGGCTCGGCATGATCGGCCGGATCCACGCGCGGCTGCTCCAGACCACGCCGCGGATCGAGTTCGCCGGCGCGGTCGACCTCGACGGCGATCGCTTCGGCGCGGTGCGCGACGCCGACATGGTGCACACGTCGCTCGAGTCGCTGCTCGCCGCCGGCCGCCCGGACTTCGCGATCGTGGCGCTGCCGACCGACGAGCACGCCGCCACGGCGATCGAGCTCGCGCGCGCCGGCGTCCACGTGCTCGTCGAGAAGCCGCTGGCCGGCACCGCCGCGGAGGCGCAGACGATCATCGAGGCGTGCGCAGCCAGCGGCGTGCACGGCGCGGTCGGGCACGTCGAGCGCTTCAACCCCGCGCTGTTCGAGCTGCGCCGGCGCCTGCTCGACGGTCAGCTCGGCGAGGTCTTCGTCGTCGCGACCGAGCGCATCGGGCCGTTCCCCGACCGGGTGCGCGACGTCGGGGTCGTCAAGGACCTCGCGACGCACGATCTCGACCTCGTCGGCTGGCTCGCCGGCGCCCCGATCGAGTCGCTCGCCGCGCAGACCTCCCACCGCATGGGCCGCATCCACGAGGACCTCGTCTCGGTCACCGGGAAGCTCGCGGGCGGCACGGTCTTCAACGTCGTCGTCGACTGGCTGACGCCGACGAAGGTCCGGCGCACCCGCGTCGTGGGCGAGCGCGGGATGCTCGTCGCCGACACGCTGACCGCCGACCTGACGTTCTACGAGAACGGGCACGTGAGCTCGGACTGGGCCAGCACGCAGGCGATGCGCGGCGTGTCCGAGGGCAATGCGACCCGCTACGCGCTCGCTCGGCGCGAGCCGCTGCTCGTCGAGCTCGAGACGTTCTGCGACCTGCTCGAGGGCGACGCCGGCGCCGCGATCGTCCCGCTCGAGGCCGGCCTCGACGCCGTTCGCTACGCCGAGGCGGTCCTCGACAGCGCCGCGCGCGGCGAGACGGTGCGGATCGGCCCGCGATGAGGGCGGTCGTCGTCGCGCTGGGCAAGATCGGCCTGCCGCTGGCGGTGCAGATCGCCCGCGCCGGACACGAGGTCGTGGGCTGCGACGTCAACGCCGACGTCTGCGCGCTCGTCAACGCGGCGCGCGAGCCGTTCCCGGGGGAGAGCGGGCTCGCCGACGCGCTCGCGGAGGTCGTCGCGAGCGGCCGCCTGCACGCGCAGACGGACACTGCCGCCGCCGTCGCCGACGCGCCCGACCTCGTCGTCGCCGTGCCGCCGCTCGTCGTCGGGCCCGACCGCCGGCCGGACTTCGGCGTGCTCGACCAGGTGACGGACGACATCGGCCGCGGCCTGCGTGCGGGCACGCTCGTGAGCTTCGAGACCACGCTTCCGGTCGGCACGACGCGCGGGCGCATCGGACCGGCGCTCGAGCGGGCGAGCGGCCTGCGCGCCGGCCCCGACTTCGGGCTCGTCTTCAGCCCGGAGCGGGTCTACAGCGGGCGCATCTTCCAGGACCTGGCGACCTATCCGAAGCTCGTCGGCGGGATCGACGCCGCGAGCGAGGCGCGCGGCGTCGAGCTCTACGGGCAGTTCCTGGAAGCGGAGGTGCGCCCGATGGGGTCCGCCGAGGCCGCCGAGCTGGCAAAGCTGGCCGAGACCGTCTACCGCCATCTCAACATCGCGCTGGCCAACGAGTTCGCCCGCTACGCGGACGGCGCGGGGATCGACCTCGCGCGGGTGATCGAGGCCGCCAACAGCCAGCCGTTCAGCCACATCCACCAGCCCGGGGTCGCCGTCGGCGGGCACTGCATCCCGGTGTACCCGCACTTCTACCTCGCCGGCAACCCGGACGGCGAGCTGTCGAAGCTCGCGGTCGGCGTCAACGAGGGGATGCCCGCGTACGCGATCGACGTGCTCGCCGAGGAGCTCGGCGGGCTCGCGGGCGCGCGCGTCGCGATCCTCGGCGTCGCCTACCGCGGCGGCGTCAAGGAGACCGCGTTCTCCGGCGCCTTCCCGCTGCGCGACGAGCTCGCGCGGCGCGGCGCCGTCCCGCTCGCCGCGGACCCGCTGTACGACGCCGACGAGCTCCGGGAGCTGGGCTTCGACCCGTGGGACGGCGCGTCGATCGACGGCGCGATCATCCAGGCCGACCACGCCGAGTACGCGGCGCTCGGCGGCTCCGACCTCCCCGGCGTCCGCGCGCTGGTGGACGGCCGCGGCGCGCTGGACCCGGCACCGCTGCGCGCCGCCGGCGTCGCCGTACGCCGCCTCGGCCGGCCCTGAGCGCCCCGGTTGACGCCGGGGAGCCGTCGGCGCCGCCGCACGGGCCGGCGGCGCGCCCTCAGCCGCCGAGCTGCTCGAGGCGCGTCAGCGCCTCCACCACCCGCGCGCCGGCCCGGCCCGCGCCGTAGAGGTCCGGCCGCTCGCTCGGCAACGGGCGCTCGAGCGCGGCAAGCGCGGCCGCGCGATCGAGGTCCACGAGCACGTTCCAGCCGGCGTCGAGCGTCTCGACCCACTCGGTCGTGTCGCGCAGCGTCACGCACGGCACGCCGAAGAAGTAGGCCTCCTTCTGCACGCCGCCCGAGTCGGTCACGACCGCGCGGGCGTGGACGAGCAGCGCCGTGAACTCCAGGTACCCGAGCGGCGGCGCGAGCCGGACGAGCGGAGCGCCCTCGAGCGCCCCGAGCAGGTCCGCCGCCTCCAAGCGCGCGCGCGTGCGCGGGTGCAGCGGCAGCACCGTCGGCACCGGCAGGGCCAGCAGCAGCTCGACGAGCCGACGCAGGCGCGCCGGGTCGTCGACGTTGCCGGCCCGGTGGGCCGTCGCGAGCAGGAAGCCGCCGGCCTCGACTCCGTGGCGCTGAAGCGCAGCGGCGCTGTCCGCGCGAGCCCGCGGCTGGATCAGGAGCGAGACGTCGGCCATCACGTCGCCGACCAGCTCGACGGCGCCGGCGACGTGCTCGCGACGCAGGTTCTCGACCGCCGTGTCGGTCGAGCACAGCAGCAGCGCGCTGAGATGATCTGTCAAGACGCGGTTGACCTCCTCGGGCATCGCCCGATCGAAGGACCGCATCCCGGCCTCGACGTGCGCGACCGGCACGCCGGCCTGCGCACCGACGAGCGCGCCGGCGAGCGTCGAGTTCGTGTCGCCGTAGACGAGGATCGCATCGGGGTCCACCTCGGCCAAGAGCGGCTCGAGCGCGGCGAGCTGGCGCGCAGTCTGCGAGGTGTTGGTGCCGCCGCCGATCCCGAGCTGGCGGTCCGCGGATGGGATCTCGAGCTCCTCGAAGAAGACCCGCGAGAGCTCGTCGTCGTAGTGCTGGCCGGTGTGGACGAGCACCTCCTCGTGCGCCGCGCGCAGCAGGCGCGACACGGCGGCGGCCTTGACGAACTGGGGCCGGTTCCCGACGACGGTCAGGAAGCGCATCAGGCGCCGGCCAGCTCCCGCTCGATCCGCTCCCGCAGCCCCGCCGTCGCGCGCTGCGTGAGCGCTCCGGCGGGCGGCAGCTCGTGATCCTCGACGGCTCCGATCGACTGGACCTCGCGCACGGTCGACGCGAGGAACGCCTCGTCGCAGGCGCGCAGATCGTCGATCGTGCACGAGGCCTCGCTCGCGCCCGTGGCCTCGATCACGTACCGGCGCGTGATCGAGTCGAGGATGTGGTCGGCGAGTGGCGGCGTGCGCAGCGAGCCGCCCGTCGACCAGAAGAGCGACGACGTCGGCGCCTCGAGGATCCGGCCGTGCGGCGTCACGAGCAGCGCCTCGTCGAAGCCGCGCTCCTGGGCGAGGCGGGTGCAGAGCATGTTCGCGGCATAGGAGAGCGACTTGATCCCGTCGAGGACGCGCGTGGGGCCGTAGGTCACGCAGGCGAGCCGCACGCGCTCGACGTGGGCGGTGACGGGTTCGGTCAGCAGCAGGCGCCGGCCGCCGCGCGTGAGCACGATCCGCAGGCAGCAGTCGGCACCGGCGGCCGCCTCGAGCAGGGCGGCCACGTCGGCGCGCACCGCGCCGACATCGGCCTCGAGCCGCAGGTTGCGCGCCGAGCGACCGAGGCGCTCGAGATGCTCGGGGAGCGCGAACGGCCGGCCGTGGTACACGCGCACGACCTCGAACACCCCGTCACCGCGCAGCAGCCCCTCGTCCGTCGCCGGGATGCGGACCTCGTGGGCCGGGCCGACGACCCCGTCGAGGCTCGCGAAGTGCATATGGGCCGTGGAGGAATCGAACCTCCAACCTTGGGATTAAGAGTCCCCTGCTCTGCCAATTGAGCTAACGGCCCGCGACCAAGATCTTAGCTTCGATCCCGGCTCGCCTGCTCGCCGCCGATCGCGCTGCGGACCCGTCTCAGCCGCCGGACTTGGACTGCTGGACGCGCGAGGTCCCGAGCTTCTTCGCCTGATCGAGGTTCTGCTTGAGCGACGCGCGGAAGTCCTTCGGCGTCAGAGCGAGCGCCTGCTTCGCGGCGAGGTCGCCGATGCGCGTGTTGCCGGCGGCGTAGGAGACCTCCGCCAGCGTCCGGAACGCGCCGGCGCTCTTCGGCCGCGCTTCCGCGACGACCTGCGCCGCCGCGACCGCCTTCGGCAGCTGATTGAGCCCGATGAAGCCGTCGATCATCAGGCTGGCCACCCGATCGTCGGGCTTCTTCGGCTGCAGCGCGAGGTACGTGTCCCACGAGCGACCGGCGGCGGCCATCGAGGCGCGCGCATCCTTGGTCAGCGTGCGCGAGCCGTTCTGGTCGACCGAGGACTGGGCGCTCGCGAGGTTGTACTGCGCGCGCGTGAGGTTCGCCCACGTCGTCGGATCCTTCGGACGGGCGACCGTCGTCTTCTTGAACGTCTCGACGCGCCGCTCGAGCGCCTTGCTCGTCGACGTGCCGCCGCCGCCGTTCCTGAAGTAGTCGAGGAAGCCGCCGCTGGTGCCGCCGCCGATGCCGAACAGCACGAGGCCGCCGCCCATCAGGACGGCGAGGCCGAGGTAGATGATCTGGATCGTGCGGCGACGGCCGCGGCCGCGAAGGTCGAACAGCATGCAGTCAGTCCCGGTTCGTCTCGAGGGGGTTCGGCTCGCTCCCGGCAAGCCGGCGCTCGCGGCGTGCGAGCAGCGAAGCCAACAGGATACTTCCCTCGTAGAGGACGACCAGCGGCACCATCGAGACCAGCATCGTCACCGGGTCGGTGCCGGGCAGCAGCATCGCGAGGACAGCGATCGCGAGGACCGCGTAGCGCCGGTGCTGCCGGAGCTGCGCCGGCGTCACGATGCCCAGGCGCGTGAGGGCGAGGATCCCCACCGGAATCTGGAACAGGATGCCGATCGAGATCAGCGCGAGCGCGGCGAAGCGGTAGTAGTCGCGCGCCTGGACGAGGATGTCGAACTGGTCGGCGTTGAAGTTGAGCAGGAAGCGCAGCGCGGCGGGCAGCACCACGAAGTAGCCGAACGCGACGCCGCCGACGAACAGGAACGGCGCCATCAGCATCAGCGGCAGCGCGACCTCGCGCTCGCGCCGGTTGAACGCCGGGAGCACGAACGCGTAGAGCTGGTAGAGCAGGATCGGCAGCG
>DAIOGP010000012.1:0-5687 GCA_036745135.1 Solirubrobacteraceae bacterium | reverse complement strand
CCCGCGGTCGCGTGCTTGTAGGGGGCGTCGACGACCTTCAGCAGCGGCCCGTTCTGCCAGAAGCAGAGACCGAACACGACGGAGAACGCGACGAGCGAGACGATGATCCGCGTGCGGAGCTCGTCGAGGTGGTCGACGAGGCTGAGGCGCTCCTCGTGGCCGATCGGCCGCAGCGCGGTGGCCATGACGGCGTGCTGGGCGCCGCGCTAGGCGCGCGGCTCGGCCGGCTGCTCCGGAGTGCGGCCGGTGGCCGCCTCTGCGGCGCGGTGCCCGGTCGGATCGCCGGCGTCGGGGACCGCCGGGGCGGGCGTGGCCGCGGGGAGCTCGGTCGGACGACGCGGGGCGTCCTCGTCCTCGTCGTCCCCGCCGCGGCCGGTGATCGAGTCGCGGAACTCGCGCATGCTCGAGCCGAGCGAGCGGCCGATTCCCGGCAGCCGCTTGGGGCCGAAGATCAGCAGCACGACGACGAGCACGATGGCCAGCTCGGGAAGCCCGATGTTCCCCATAAGAAAACCCTCCGCGATTGGTCTCCAAGGGTAGCGCGCGGTGCGTCCAGAAACGGCGGCACTCGAATCAAGTCCCGCGCACGTGCGGTCGATGAGGTCGCCTAGCGGAAGCCGACCATGAGCCAGCCAGAGCACAGCCACTCAGTCCGCCGCGTCGTCCTCCCCAGCGGCAAGACCATCGACGTCGTGTACTTCCACGACGAGCCGGTCGTCGCCCGGCGCGGCGCCCGCGAGACCCCGGAGGCTGAGCCCCTCAAGGATCTGCACATCTGCCCGTCCTGCGAGGCGCCGTTCGTGTACCCGACGGCGTGGCGCGAGGCGGGCCTCGACCACTGGGAAGTGGAGCTTCGCTGCCCCAACTGCGAGTGGTCCGGGGCAGGCATCTTCGACCAGGAGCTCGTCGAGCGCTTCGACCAGGAGCTCGACCGCGGCACGGCCGCGCTGCTGCGCGACCTCCAGCGGCTCGTGCACGCCAACATGCAGGACGAGATCGACCGCTTCGTCGCGGCGCTGGACGCCGGTCACGTCCTCCCGATGGACTTCTAGCGACCCGGGGCCCGCGCGCGCGGGACACGCCCGACCGCCCCTGCGGCGGCGCGCCCAGGCGCAGCGTCAGGCGTAGCGCTCGACGACCCCGTCGGCGACGAGCTCGAGCGCGCCACGCCGGCGCGCGTCCAGGGCGGGCAGGCTCGCCTTGGCCTCCGCCGCGATCGCGAGCGCGGTGCGCTTCGCCCGCTCCAGCGCACCGGTCGCCGCGATGCGATCGCAGAGCAGCTCGGCCTCGCGCGGCGTGGTGATCGCGCGCAGGTCGAGGACCGCGAGCTCCGGATCGCGCTCGCGGGCGAGGATCAGGGGCAGCGTGACGGTTCCGTCGAGCAGGTCGGTGCCGCGGTGCTTGCCGGTGCGCTCGGCCGGGCCGGTCACGTCGAGGACGTCGTCGAGCAGCTGGAACGCGAGCCCGATGCGCCGCCCGAACGCGCCGAGCGTCGCGACGGGGCCGTCGTCCTGGAGCGCGCCGAGCTCGCACGCCGCCTGGAAGAGGCTCGCCGTCTTGAGCTCGCAGCGCTCGAGGTAGCGCTCGATCGGCACGCCGACGTCCCACGCGTCGGCGCGCTGGCGCAGCTCGCCCAGCGCGAGCGACGAGGTCGCGGTGGAGAGCACGCGCAGCTCGTCCGCTCGCCCGCCGGCGGCCAGCGCGGCGAAGGCGCGGGCGAAGAGCAGGTCGCCGGTCGCGGTCGCCAGCTCCCGCCCTGCGGCCGCGACGACCGTCGGGCGACCGCGGCGCAGCGGCGCGGCGTCGAGCACGTCGTCGTGGACGAGCGTGGCGGAGTGGACGAGCTCGACGGCGGCCGCGGCGCGGACCAGCCCCTCGTCGTCGCCCGCGCCCTCGCCCGCGGCGATGAACAGCAGCAGCGGCCGCAGCCGCTTACCGCCCGCGGCGATCGTCGCGCCGGCGTGCTCGCCCAGCAGCGTGCCGTGGTCGGTCGCGAGCTCCGCGAGCCGCGCCTCGAGCAGCGCCATCAGCCGCTCGACCTGCGGGCCGCCGGCCCGTCGGACGGCCGCGTCCGCGGCGGTCGTGGCCATCACGGGACCTCCCCGACGTGGAGGGCAATGATGCCCCCGGCCGTGAGCACGTAGCGGATGCGCTGCAGGCCGCTGCGCTCGAGCGCAGCAGCGAGCTCAACGGGGCCGGGGAAGCGGCGCACCGAGCTGGGCAGGTAGGCGTAGGCGTCGGACTCGCCCGCGAGGCGCCCGATCACCGGTACCACCCGATCGAACCACAGGCGGAAGAACCACGACAAGGGCGGCCGCTGCGGGGTCGTGATCTCGAGCACGACGACGCGTCCGCCGGGCCGCACGACGCGGGCCATCTCGGCCAGGCCCTGCTCGAGATCGGAGAAGTTGCGCGCACCGAAGCCCACCGTCGCGGCGTCGAAGGAGTCGTCGGGGTACGGGAGCGCGAGCGCGTTGGCCCACTCCCAGCTGAGGCTGGGCGCCTTGCCGCGGGCGATGTCGAGCATCCGCTCGGAGAAGTCGGCGCCGACGACCTCGCCCTCGGGCCCGACCCGCCGCGCCAGCGCGATCGCCAGGTCTCCCGTCCCGGTCGCCACGTCGAGCGCTCGGCCCCCGGTCGGGACCGCGGCGAGGTCGACGGCGCGCTCGCGCCAGCGATGGTGGAGGCCGGCGGTCATGACCGTGTTCATGCGGTCGTAGTAGCCGGCGATGCGGTCGAACATCGCGCGCACCTGGCGCTCCTCGAGCGTGCCGGAGCGCGCCTGCGGCGGGGCGTTGGCGGTCATGCGACGGACGCTAGACGATCGCTGCCGCCGGCCGTCCTGCGCCGGGCGGGGCGGAGGGACATGTGCGGCCCATCTACTTGAGGTTCGACAGGAACGCCACGAGCGAGTCGAACTTCTTCGGCCCGAGCGCCTCGCGCGTGAATGCGGGCATCGGCGCGGTGGGGTTCTGGAGCGTGCGCGCGATGCCCTGCGTCGGCAGCCGCCCGGCGATCTTCGTCAGCTGGGGCCCCGGTCCGTCGTTGCCGTTCTCGCCGATCTTGTGGCAGAAGAGGCAGCCCGACTGCGCGGCGACGGCACGTCCCGAGAGCCACTGCTGGCGCTGGGTGCCGACCAGGCTGCTCGGCGGCTTCATGTCGATCTCCGTCGGCGCGCCGGCGTTCGCCCCCATGTAGGTGAGGAAGGCCATCGCGCCGATCGTCAGCACGCCGGCCGTCGTCGCGATCGGGCGCCGCGCAGGATGGCGCTCGGGGCCGCGGTCGTAGAACGGCAGCAGGAACAGCAGGATCATGCAGATCGTCGGCACGCCGATCGTGGCGAGCCCGACGAGCGTCGCCGGCTTGATGACGCGCAGCACCTCGAAGAGGAAGAAGAAGTACCACTCGGGGCGCGGCGTGTACGTGGTGGTCGTCGGGTCGGCCTTCGGACCGAGCTCCGCACCGAGCACGAGCGACATCACGATGATCGCCAGGAGGACCATGCACGCCATCGCCCCGTCCTTGGCGACCGCGTAGGGGAAGAACGGCTTGCCCTGGGCCTTCAGGATCGAGTACTCGCGGAGGTACTGCTCCTTCTCGCGCTGGTTCACGCGGTTTCCTTCGTCAGCTCGGCCTCGGGCTCGGCCTTGACCCACGGCGGGGCCGTGGTGCCGAGCTTGGCGACGAGATACAGGTGCGCACCGATCATCGCCGCGAGCGCGCCGGGGACGAGCAGCATGTGGATCGCGTAGAACCGCGACAGCGTGGTCGCGCCGAACTCGGCGCCGCCGCGCAGGAAGTCCGACAGGAACGGGCCGACCAGCGGGCCCGTGCCGTTGATGTTCACGCCCACGATCGTCGCCCAGTAGGAGCGCTGGTCGAACGGCAGCAGGTACCCGGTGAACGACATCGTCATCGTGAGGATCAGGAGCACGACGCCGATCACCCAGTTGAGCTCGCGCGGGTACTTGTAGGCGCCGAAGAAGAACGTCCGCGCCATGTGGACGAAGACGAGGACGACCATCACGGTCGAGCCCCACTTGTGCATGCCGCGCACGAACTCGCCGAGGAACGCCACGTCGGTGATGTAGCGCGTCGACTCGTAGGCGCGCGTCGGCGACGGGTCGTAGTACATCGCCAGGAAGACGCCGGTGACCGCCTGGGAGAGGAACGCGAACATCGACGCCGAGCCGAAGGTGTAGAACCAGTTGGTCCCCTTCGGGATCTTGCGGAACATCAGCCAGCGTCCGGCGCCGCTGAGCGAGGTGCGCTCGTCGATCCAGCCGACGGCGCTGATGCCGGCCTCGGCAGCGAGGTCCTGAGGCTTGACCTTGCCGTTGCCCTCACCGGGGCGCTTGGGCTCGGGGAGCAGGGCCGGCGGGATCGGGGGGGTCGGCAGCTTCATGGGCGCTTGGGCGACGTGAAGCGGGCCGGATAGGCGTACTGGCCGATGCCGTCGATCGGCTCGCCGGGGTCGCGCGGCGAGAAGCGCCGCAACTCGCTGTTGACGCTGTAGCGCGGCCCGAGCTCGACGCGGCCCGTGGCCGTGATCCGCGTGTAGAAGCGATCGAGCGGCCGCACGGGCGGGCCGCCCGCGACCGTGCCGTCGAAGTTGTAGACGCCGCCGTGGCACGGGCAGCCGAACGACCCGGCCGCCTCGACGAAGCGCACCGGGCACCCGAGGTGCGCGCAGCGCGTCGAGATCGCGACGATCTGGTTGTACTGATCCTCGGCGTCGTGGTCGAACTTCGGATTGCGCTTGCGCACGTAGGCGGTCGAGCGGCCGGCCTCGCCGATGCCGCTGACGATCGTGATCGTCTTGGGCACGTAGGAGTCGATCGGGAAGTCGTCGGCGGCGCCGATGTCCTGCCAGGAGGCCTTCGGGCGCTCGAACACGGGGCCCAGCGCGAAGCCGAGCGCCGGCAGCGCGAAAGCCGACGCCGCGATCGCCCCCATGCCGTGGGCGCTGGCCGTCATGAAGCGCCGGCGCGTGACGGTCTCGCCCTCGAAGGCCCCCGGAATGCGGCGATCGGTCGTGTAGGGCGACGTCTTCTCGGGAGGCTGGTCAGGCATAGGTGCGCGCCCCATTCAAGCGCGTGCGGCATCGTAGCGTCAACATGGATACGGGCGTCACGAACCGCGTGCGCATGCGGGCTCAGCGGCCCGGCGCCATGTCGTCGCGAGCCTGGCGCGCCGCCGCCCGCAGGGCGCCGGCGGCGCCCGGCGCGAGCGCTCGCGCGGACAGCTTCGCCGCCGTGTGGGCCGGGCTCGGGCCCCAGCCGACCGCGACCGCCCCGGCCTCCCAGACGGCGTCCGCGAGCGCCTGATCGCCGTGCGCGTGCGCCTGCGCGCAGAGCGCGATCACGTCCGCGAGCTCGGCGACCGCCTCGAGGTCGCCGAGCTGCGCCAGCCGCTCGAGCCCGAGCGCGTAGAGCCGGTCGCCGGCGAGCAGCGCGAGGTCCCGATCGTCGGTCCGCACGACGCGGGCGTCGCCGTAGTGCAGGAGGTAGCCCTCGCGGACCGCCTCGACGAGCAGCGCGTACTCGTCCGCGCGCGACCCGGGCCTCGGCCCGGCCGCCGCGAGCTCGCCGTGCGGCGCGGCCGTGCCGGGCGCCGGGTCGGCGGTGGCGGCTGCGAGCAGCGGCCCGTCGGCCCGCAGCTCCGACGCAAGGCGTGCGAGCGCCGCG
>DAIOGP010000011.1:0-14071 GCA_036745135.1 Solirubrobacteraceae bacterium | reverse complement strand
GCCTGGAACTTCTTCGGGTTCTCGAGGAACTCCTTGATCTCGTGCAGCTCCTCGACGGCCTCGTCCACGCCGGCCACGTCCCGGAAGGTGATCTTCGGCGAGTCGATCGAGTGGCGCTTCGCGCGCGACTTCCCGAAGCTCATGACCTTGGAGCCGCCGCCCTGGACCTGGTTCATGATGAACAGCCAGAAGCCGATGAAGATCAGCAGCGGCAGGACGTAGGTGAGCAGTGACAGCCAGGCGTTGCTCGCCCGTCCCTTGACCTCGTAGTCGAACGTGCGGCCCTGGGCCGCGGCCGCCTTGCGCTGGGCGATGAGGCGATCGACGAGCTCCTTGCCCCACGCGTCGGGATACCCGACCGTGTACTTGGTCTTGCCGTCGGCGAGCGTGATGTCGACGGTGTTGTCCTTCGTCTTGACCACGGCGCTCTTGATCTGGCCGCGGTCGAGCTGCTCGACGAAGTTCCCGAACGCGAGCTTCTCCCCCTGGGGGCTCGGGCTGATCCAACGCTGCACGAAGAACGCCAGGATCACCACGATCAGGATCGGGAACAGGGCGCTCTTGAAGAACCGGTTCACAGGGATCTCATGTGGTCAGGGGCGCGTGTCGACGGCCACGGCGTGGTCGGCTTGTGTATCGGCCGACCGGCTTGGCAAGCGTAGCATGGTGATTTCCCGCTCCCGCCCGGTTTTCCTGGGTCGCACGCGCGCATCCATGGCGCGGGTGCGGTGCTCCGGCGCGGCGCGCGGCGCCGGACTGCGCGTCAGCCGTCGGCCAGCGCGGCGACGTAGGGGAGGTTCCGGTAGCGCTCGGCGTGGTCGAGCCCGTAGCCGATCGCGAAGCGGTTCGCGATCTCGAAGCCGACGTAGCGCGTCGGCAGGTCGACCTTGCGCCGCTCGGGCTTCGTCAGCAGGGCGCAGATCTCGAGCGAGCGCGGACTGCGGGCGCCGAGGTTGCGCACGAGGTAGTGGAGGGTGAGCCCGGAGTCGATGATGTCCTCGACGATCAGGACGTCGCGCCCCTCGATCGCGGCGTCGAGGTCCTTGAGGATCCGCACGACGCCCGAGGAGTCGGTCGCCGAGCCATAGGACGCGACCGCCATGAAATCGACCTCGCACGGGACGTCGATGTGCCGCATCAGGTCCGAGAGGAAGAAGACCGCGCCCTTGAGCACGCCGATCAGGAGCAGGTCGCGCCCCTCGTAGTCGAGCGTGATCTGCGCCCCGAGCTCGCGCACGCGGTGCTGGAGCTCGTCCGCCTGCACGAGGATCTCGCCGATCGCGGGGTCGCGCATCGCGCGGCAGTCTAGGGCGACCGGGGCGCCGGCGGCGCTCCGGCCCCGGTTCGCCGCGCCGTGAGCCGGACTGCGCGCGCGGTGTCGCCGGTCACGCGGAAGCGCGCCCCGGTGGCCAGCCCCGGCACCCACGCGATCTCGCCGGCGGACTCGACGACGGGCAGCTCGCGACGCTGCGCACGGGGCACGCGGCGGTCGGTGAAGAGGTCCTGGAGCGTCTTCGAGCCGCCGAGCCCGATCGGCGTCATGCGATCGCCGGGGCGCCAGCCGCGCACGGTCAGCTCGCTCGCCAGCGCGTCGGCGTCGAGGACGCC
Source organism: Solirubrobacteraceae bacterium (assembly GCA_036745135.1). Taxonomy (GTDB): domain Bacteria; phylum Actinomycetota; class Thermoleophilia; order Solirubrobacterales; family Solirubrobacteraceae; genus DAIOGP01. The sequence goes on along the minus strand of DAIOGP010000011.1, from coordinate 12,463 downwards.
GTCGGCGGGCTCGGGCGGCCCCCCCGCGCACGCGAGCTCCCACGCGCCGAAGCGCGCCCGGCCCGGGCTCGGCAGCACGACGGGCGCCGGCTCGATCGCGGCGGCGGTGGCCACCGGCTCCATGCGGAGCACCCCGTACTCGACGACGGCGCGCACGCCGTCCCCGAGCTCGAGCGCCGCGCTGCCGCCGCGCGGCGCGAGCGCGAGCAGCTCGTCGACCCGGCCGCCGGCGCGCGGGTTGAGCGCGCCGGAGACGTCCTCGGCCATGCGGCGCACGACCAGGCGGGCGAGCGCGGGCCGTAGCGCGCCCAGGCGCTCGAGCTCGATCCGATCGGCCCCGCCGAGCACGTCCGCGACGAGCTCGTCGAGCACCGCGGCCTCGTCGCGGAGCAGCTCGGCCGTGCGCACGACGTTCGCCTCGGCGGCCGGGTGCAGCTCGCGCAAGGCGGGCACGAGGCCGGCGCGGGCGCGATTGCGCGCGTAGGCGTCGCTGGCGTTCGAGGCGTCCTCGCGCCACTCGAGGCCGCGCGCGCGGCAGTAGGCGGCTGTCTCCTCGCGCGTGAGCGCGAGCAGCGGCCGCACGAGCCGCCCGTCGCGGGCGGGCATCCCGAGCAGCGCGCGACGCCCGGGGGCGGCGGCGAGTCGGTAGAGGACCGTCTCGGCCTGGTCGGTCGCCGTGTGGCCGACCGCGATCGCCGCGCCGCTGCGATCGGCGCGCTCCCGCGCGGCGTCGTAGCGCACCTCACGCGCCCACGCCTGCACGTTCCCGCGCGCGGGCGCCGGCGGGCGCGCCACGTCGAGCGCGACGCCGAGCCGGGCGCAGAGCTCGACGCAATGGCGCTCGTCGGCGCCGGCGTCGTCGCGCAGGCCGTGGTTCACGTGCAGCGCGCGCGTGAGATCGGCGCCGAGCAGGCGCACCGTCACGTCGAGCAGGCAGACGGAGTCGCGCCCGCCGGACAGGAGGACGAGCGCCCCACGGCGGTCGAGCAGGCCGCTCACCGCCGCGGCGGTGAGCACGCGATCAGCGTCCGTGTGCATTCCCGCGCCAGTGTAGGCGGGCCGCAACGAAGCGACGGGACCGGCAGATGCTGGTCCCGTCGCCTGCGGGCTCGAACGGCCCGCGCGTAGGTCGGCGGCGCTCGTCTCGTATCCGGCGGCGCCTTGCAAGCGATGGGTCGCTCACTTCCCGACCTTCGAGCTCCACGTACCTCTACTCCCGTCGACGGTCGCTGTCAACGGGGGAAGACCGCACGTTGGGGAGATTCCCACGCGGGCGCGGGCGCGGGTGCGCTGGGCGGCGTCGCGCGGGGGCGCCGGGCGGCGAGAGACCGCCCGTTGCGCCGGGCGCTACACCGCGAGGTGCGGGTACTTGGCCTCGACCAGCGCGCGGTACCGAGCGTAGACGGGCTTCGTGATCGGAATCAGCGCGAGCGCCGCCTTCACGTCGCCGCCGGCCTTGATCCGCCGCCGGGCAATCGCGATCGGCACGTTCTCCTTGCCCTGGAAGTACTTGTTCGCCGTCTCGGACGACATCGCCATCTTGACCTTCGGCTCCCACGCGACGTCGTCGCTCCACTCCCACACGAGGTTGGCGTCGCCGTCGCCCGCGCGGATGTTCACCACCAGGTCGACGTCCTCGAAGTCGAAGCGCTGGGGCACGTTCGCGTCGCGCAGCTTGGGGCCCATCTCGGGATCGTCGCTCATCATCGCGAAGATCTGGTCCATCACCTCGCGGAACTCGGTCACCGATCGAAACGCCGCTGCCATCGCTCGCTCCCTCTCTCGCTCGACGATGCGCCGAGACTATCCTCGCCGCCGTGCCAGCGGCAACGATCCACGTGCGGCCGACGACCGAGCTCGCGCCTCGCGTGCTGCTCCCGGGGGACCCCGGCCGCGCGCTCCTGCTTGCCCAGCTGCTGCTCGCGGAGCCGAAGATGTTCAACCACCATCGCGGGCTGTGGGGGTACACGGGGGTCGCGAGCGACGGCGAGCCGCTGACGATCCAGGCGACGGGCATGGGCGGGCCGAGCGCGGCGATCGTCGTCGAGGAGCTGATCGCGCTCGGCGCGCGTGCCTTCCTGCGCATCGGCACCTGCGGAGCGATCGCCACCGGTCTCGAGCTCGGCGAGCTCGTCGTCGCGCGCGCCGCGCTCGCCCGCGACGGCACGAGCCGCGCCCTCGGCGCCGACGACGCGGTGGCGGCCGACGCAGGGCTCAGCGCGGGGCTCGAGGCTGCGCTCGCGGGGCGCGGCGCCAGCGGCACCGTGGTCTCGACCGACCTCTTCTACGACCCGCTGCGCGCGCGCCACCACGCCGAGTGGCTGGCGGCCGGGGCGCTTGCCGTCGAGATGGAGGCGGCGGCGGTGCTCCGCGTCGCGCAGCTGCACGGGTGCGCGGCGGGGTGCCTGCTCGCGGTCTCCGACGTGCTCGTGGACGGGCGGCGGCGCATCTCCGACCACGACCTCACCGCCGCCGCGGAGCGCCTCGGCCACGTCGCTTTGGCGGCGCTGCGCGCCTGAGGCTCAGCCGGCCTTGGACCGGGGGGCCGCGGACTTGCGCGGCGCCGCGGCCTTGCGGGCGGCCGCCTTGCGCGGCGCCGCCTTGGCGGTCGCGCGACCCGGCGCGGGCGACTTGGCCGCCGCGCCGCCGACCGCCGCCCGAATCGCCGTCAGCTGGTCGGCCAGCTCGCCGAGCTGCCGGTCGATCACGTCGAGCCGCCCGTCGAGACCGCCCGAGGCCATCGCCGCGAGGCGCTGATCGAGGCGGTCGACGCCGTCCTCGATCCCCTCGAGGCGCTGCGACACCGAGCGCACGCGGCGCGTCAGGCGCTCGACGTCGGCGGCCGACGGGATGTTCAGCGCGGCCAGCGCCGTCTCCTGCGCCGCGACGGCGCGCTCGCGCGCGTCGAACGCCCGGGTCAGCGCCGAGTTGACGAGCGGGTTCTCGAGCAGCTCCTGGGCGAGCTTGCCGATCGCGTCCTCGCTCTGGCGGGTGATGCGCTGGCGCAGCGAATCGCCGGTCTCGTCGTCGCTCATCTGGTGCTCCTCCGTTGCGGGTCGCGGCTCGGCGCCGCAATCTAACGCACGCGCGGGCGAAGGTCGGCCGGATCGGCGGCCCTCGCCATGAGTGAAGCTCGACTTAAGGGTTAGTGTGGGCCGGCGAGGGGGTGCCGGCGATCGACGGCGCCACGCGCGCCCTCCGCGCGACCGAGCGGCTCGGGTTCCCCCCGCGGTGTCGCCCCGACGCCCGGCGCGCTCCCCGCCGCGACTCAAGTCGCTCGCGGTCGCGGCCGATGCAGCCGGGGACCGCCCGTCGAGGCGCGTCGTTCGCCCACTCCCCTGCTTGTTGCACATTGCAAAGACCACCTGCACTCAGTAGCTTGCGCGCCAGCCCTCCCGGGCGTGGTGCGGGTAGCCGCATGCCGAAGCGGCCACGTCGCGGCGGTCGGGGGCTCATTGCGTCCATGAGACAGCGCAAGCTCCTCACCAGCCTCGTCGCCGCCGGCCTGCTCACGGTCGCGTTCGGCGCCGCCATCCTGCCCGCAGCCGCGAGCCAGCGGGTCCTCGTCGTGACCCTGCTCGACGGGCACCAGGTCACCATCAACGTCGAGGCCGACGCGGCCACCCCGCTCGACCAGGTCGCGCTCCCCGACTTCGGCCAGCCGGTGATCGCGGTCTCCGAGGGCCAGCCCGCCGCGCCGCCGTCGCAGTCGCAGCTGACCCAGGCGCCCACGGCGGCCGAGCAGGCCGCAGCGCAGGCTCCGCAGCCGGACGCCGCGCCCGTCGTCACCGGGGAGACGCGCCAGCGCGCGAGCGCTCGCGTCCGCCGCGACAGCTCGCGTGGCCGTCGTGAAAGCCTCAAGCGCGACTCGAGCGCTCGGGACCCGAGCGTCACCGCGGTGGCGCCCGCACCCGTGCGCAAGCGCGAGCTGCGCGCGCCGGACGGGCAGCCGACCCTCGCGAACCCGACCGTGTCCCTCGCGGCGCCCGGCCCGGCCCCGCTCGGGCAGCCCAACTTCTTCATCGACAAGTTCCGCATCCCGCCGTTCCTGCTCCCCATCTACCAGGCCGCCGGGATCCAGTACGGCATCCGCTGGGAGGTCCTCGCGGCCATCAACGAGATCGAGACGGACTACGGCCGCAACCCGAACGTCTCCTCGGCCGGCGCCGTCGGCTGGATGCAGTTCATGCCGGCGACGTGGAAGTCCTACGGCGTCGACGCCAACCGCGACGGCACGAAGGACCCGCGCAACCCGGTCGACGCGATCTTCGCCGCGGCCAGGTACCTGAAGGCGGCCGGCGGCGACGTCGACCTGCGCAAGGCGATCTTCGCCTACAACCACGCCGACTGGTACGTCGACTCGGTCCTGATGCGCGCGCAGCTGATCGGCGGCCTGCCGGCCGACGTGCTCAGCTCGCTGACCGGCCTCACCCAGGCGCACTTCCCGGTCGCCGCGCGCGCCCGCTACGCGGACGACGTGGCCGAGAGCGCCCGCCATGCGCGTGAGCGCTCCGTCAAGATCTTCGCCAAGGCCGGCTCGCCGGTGATCGCGGCCAACGACGGCGTCGTGAAGCGCTTCGGCAAGAGCCGCTCGCTCGGGCGCTACCTCGTGCTCGAGGACGCCAGCGGCAACAGCTTCATGTACGCCCACCTGGGCTCGATCGCCAAGCAGTACGCCGCGCCCCGCCGCCGCGCCGCGTCGTCCGCCCGCATCGCGCGCGAGCTGAAGCTGCCCAAGGCGGATCCCAAGCCCGTCGCCCCCGCGACCGCCGGCACGCAGCGGCGCCGCGCGCAGGCCTCCCCTGACTCGGCCCCCGCCCCGTCCGCCGACGCGCAGGCCGGCAAGATGCGCCTGTTCGCCAACCCGTCGCGGCCCGCGGCGCGCGCCCACGGCGGCGCGGAGCAGCTGACCAGCATCGTGCATCCGATCGCGACGACGACGCGCATGTCGCGCTACTTCGCGCCGGGCCTCGGCCTCAAGAAGGGCGACTTCACGCTCCGGCGCCTGCGCCGCGGCGCGCGCGTGATCGCCGGCACGGTGCTCGCCCGCATCGACAAGACCTCGCCGCGGCTCGCTCCGCACCTCCTCTACATGATCCGCCCGGCGGGCCGAGGCGCCCCGCTGATCGACCCCAAGGTGATCCTCGACAGCTCCAAGCTGCTCGAGTCGACCCAGCTCTACCGGGTCGCGGGCAAGAACCCGTTCTTCGGCCCCGACGCCGACAGCGCGTCGGTCGGCGAGATCCTCCTGATGAGCAAGGAGGACCTCCAGCGCCGCGTCCTGAGCGACCCGCGGGTCGACCTCTACAGCTGCGGCCGCGCGGACGTCCGCTCCGGCGCGATCGATCGCCGCGTGCTCGCGATGCTCGAGTTCCTCGCCGCCAACGGCCTGCGCCCGACCGTCTCGAGCCTCCAGTGCGGCCACGGCTTCTTCACCGCCTCGGGGAACGTCTCCGAGCACTCCTATGGCGCCGCGGTCGACATCGCGAAGGTCAACGGCATCCCGATCTACGACCACCAGGGCGCCGGCTCGATCACCGACATCACGATTCGCCGGCTGCTGACGCTCCAGGGCGCGATGAAGCCGCATCAGATCATCTCGCTGATGAAGCCCCTCCCGGGCACCGACAACATGGTGGATCTGGCGGACCACTACGACCACATCCACGTCGGCTTCCGGCCGCTCGGCGGCAGCGCCGAGCTCGGGCCGGTCGCGGGCAGCTCGCTCAAGCCGCGTCAGTGGCGTCACCTGTTCGACCGCATCGGCAACATCGAGAACCCGAAGGTCGCGACGAAGCCGTCGAAGTGGGCCACGCGAGGCACGCGCTCCGGCTCGCGCCGCAGCGCCGACTGATCGCCGCGCGCCCACCGCGCGGCTCGGACCGCGCCGGCGACGGCGGGCACGCATGAGCGCGCCGACGGCTCGCTTCCGCTTCGTCCAGCTCGAGTTCGCGGGGCGACTCGGCCCCGATGACGGTCGCTACGCCGTGCGCGAGGCCGCCGGCATGCCGATCGACCAGGTGCTGGTGCTCGCGACGCTCGGCGCGCCCCACGCCGCCGGCCTGCTCACCGGTCGCCGCGCGCGCTCGGCGAGCGCCGAGCCCGCGGCCGCCCCCGTTCCGCTGACGCGCGCGACCGTCGTCGACTCGGCTGAGCTGCCCGACGAGCGCGCCGCGCAGGCATGGCTCGCCGAGCAGCGCGCGGAGCCGGACGTGGAGCGCCAGCTGGCGACGCTCAACGCGGCGCTGCACGCCCACCGGATCGCCGCGGCGGATCCGCTGGTCCGCGAGCGGGCGCTCGACGAGGCGCTCGCCGTGCGCATCGGCTACGGCCGCGGCGACCAGGTCGCGACCGGGAGCTACAGCGAGGCGCTCGAGCTGACCCGCCGCCAGATCGCCGGCCGCCGTCGCCGCGCGCTGGCCCCGCAGGAGCGGGTCGTCGCGATCCTCTCCGGGCGCCAGCCCGCGCTCGCGTGCGAGGAGCTCGCGCTGCGCGCCAGGCACGACCTCGCCCACGGGCGCGGGCGCGAGGCCCTGCTCGGCCTCGCCGGCGCGTTCGACGCGGCCCTCGCCGAGCTGCCTGGCGACGCGAGCGCGCCGGCCATCGCGGAGCGCCTCGACGAGCTGCGCGCGCTGCGACCGGCGGTCGCCGAGCTGGCGACGGCGGCGCTCGACGAGCCCCCGTCCGCGGCCGCGCTCGAGGCTGCCGAGCGCGCGCTGGCTCGGCTCGAGGCCGCCCTGCGGGCGCGCACCGTGGCCGTCCAGCACGCGTCTGGAAGCTGAGCGCCCGCCTTCAGAGGGCCGCGAGCAGGGCGTCGAGCTCCTGCTCGACGTCGCCCGTGAGCTTGACCGCGACGCGCTCGTCGTAGGGCGTCGGGCCGCGGGTCACGAGCCCGACCCGGCCGCCGGCGGCGAGCGTCAGGGCCGGCAGGCCGGCGACGGGATGGACCTCGAGCGACGTCCCGATGCACAGCAGCAGGTCGGCGCCCTGCGCGAGGGCCTCGGCCTCGGCCTGGGCGGCCGCGGGCAGGAGCTCTCCGAACAGCACGACGTCGGGCTTGAGCGGCGCGCCGCAGTCACAGCGCGGAACGCCGGCGGCGTCCGCGGCCCGCCGCTCGTGGACGGCCGCCAGCGCGAAGCTCGCGCCGCAGCGCAGGCACGAGCAGCGCTCGATCGAGCCGTGCACCTCGACGACGCGTCGGCTGCCGGCCGCGCGATGCAGGCGGTCGACGTTCTGCGTGATCACCGCGTCCAGCAGCCCGCGGCGCTCGAGCTCGACGAGCGCCAGGTGCGCGCGATTCGGCACCTTGTCCTCGAGCGTCGCGAAGCGCTCGCCGTAGAAGCGCCAGAAGCGCTGCGGCGCGGTCCGAAAGACGTCGATGTGCGCGACCTCGAGCGGATCGACGCCCGCCCAGATCCCGGTCCCCGGCGAGCGGAAGTCGGGGATCCCGGACGGCACCGAGATCCCCGCTCCCGTGAGCGCGACGACCGAGCCCGCAGCGCGGACGAGCGCCGCGAGCCGGGCGCCGCCGACCACGGCCGGCGCCCGGCCCGGCGCCGCGCTCACCGCCCCTTGAACCTCGCGCTGCGCTTCTGGATGAACGCGGCGATGCCCTCGCGCGCGTCCTCGGAGCCGAACGCCGTCGCGAAGCCCTGCTTCTCGGCCGCGATGCCCTCGTCGAGGTCGCCCTTGGCCGACGCCCGCTTGATCTCGCGCACGGCGACGGGCGCCTGGGCGGCGAGCTTGCGGGCCCACGCGAGCGCCGTGTCGAACAGCTCGTGGTCGGGGACGACGCGGTTGACGAGCCCGAAGTCGTAGGCGTCCTCGGCCGAGATCGGATCGCCGACGAGGTTCATCTCCAGCGCCTTGTTCGTTCCCACGAGCCGCGGCAGGCGCTGCGTCCCGCCGAAGCCGGGGATGATGCCGAGGTTGATCTCGGGCTGCCCGAACGTGGCCGACTGCGCGGCGATCCGCACGTCGCACGACATCGCCAGCTCGCAGCCGCCGCCGAACGCGAGCGCGTTGACGGCCGCGATCGTGACGGTCGCCGACTGCTCGAAGGACCGCAGCAGCGCGTGACCCTCGTCGAGCAGCTTCGCGCCGGCGCCCGCGTCCATCTGCGTGAACGCCTTGATGTCGGCGCCGGCGCAGAACAGCATCGGGTTGGCGGAGGCGATCACGAGCGCGCGGATGTCGTCCGCGCCATCGACGTGCGCCCAGACGCGCCCGAGCTCCTCGATCACCTGCGGCGAGATCGAGTTCGCGGGCGGGCGATCGAGCCAGGCGATCGCGATCTCGCCGCGCGTCTCGAGCTTGACGGCCTCGCCCTGCTCGAAGCCCTCGTCGAGCTGCGGATAGGGGTAGAAGCCCTGCCCGCTCTTGCGGCCGAGGCGCCCCTGGGCGACCAGCCGGCGCAGGATCAGCGGCGGCGCGAAGTGCTCGCCCCACTCCGCCTGCGCGCGCTCGAGCGCGGCCAGCACCTCGTCGAGCCCCGTCGCGTCGGCGCGCGCGAACGGCCCCGGCATGATCCCGGCCCCGGCCATCATGCCCAGGTCGATGTCCTTGATGGTCGCGACGCCCTCCTCCAGCACGAGGCAGGACTCCACGAGCGCCTTGAGCGTGAACCGCTCGACGACCGCCTGCGTGTCGATGTCAGCTGCCGTGCTCATAGAACCCCTTCCCGGTCTTGGCGCCGAGGCTGCCCGCCGCGACGAGCTCCTGCATGCCGCCGTGGACGTAGAAGCGCTCGCCGTATGACTCGCGCAGGTGCTCGGCGACCTTGACGACCGTGTCGAGGCCGACGAGGTCCGCGAGGTAGAACGGGCCCATCGGCGCCGCCTTGGACTCGGCGACGACCTTGTCGAGCTCCTTGACGGAGATGCCCGTCTCCTCCTGCAGCCGCCACAGCTCGGACACGGACGAGTTGAGGATCCGGTTGACGACGAAGCCCGGGACCTCGCCGCAGCGGATCGGCATCTTGCGGATCTGCTGCGCGAAGGCGGTGGCCACCTGCATCGTGTCCGACGAGGTCTCGTCGCCCTCGATCACCTCGATCAGCCGCATCACCGACGCGGGGAAGAAGAAGTGGAAGCCGACCACCTTGTCCGGCCGGCTCGTGACATCGCCCATCTCCGAGATCGACAGCGACGAGGTGTTCGAGGCGAGGATCGCGTGACCCGGCGTCACGGCGTCGAGCTCGGCGAACACGGCCTGCTTGATCGCCATCTTCTCCGGCACCGCCTCGATCACGAAGTCGACGTCGCCGAAGGCGCCGTAGTCGGTGGTCCCGGTGATGCGCCCGATCAGCGCCTCGAGCTGCGCGTCGGCCTGCTCCTGCGTGAGCTTCTCCTTGGCGACGAGCCCGCCGAGCTGGGCCTGCGTCACCTGACGGGCCTTCTCGAGGCCCTGGTCCACGAACTTCTGATCGACGTCCTTGAGCACGACGGGGATGTCCGCGACGGCGATCGCCTGCGCGATCTCGCCGCCCATCGTGCCGGCGCCGACGACTGCGGCTTTGAAGACGAACATGGCTGGCGTTCCGGTCCTTTGCCTGAGGGGGCGTGCGCTCGGCGGCGGGACGCCACCGAGGCCCGGCAGGCTATCTCAGGAGCTCGCGATCGGCGGCGAGCTCGAGGCCGAAGCGGCGCACCGTGCGGCGCAGGGAGTCCTCGACGGCGCGCCGGATGAACAGCCGGTCGGCGAGCGCCGACAGCGGCCCGCCGCTCTTGAGGGCGTACTCCAGCTCGAGCACGAGCACGCTGCCCGGGGGCCGCGACGCGAAGCGGACGCGCTGCACGCCCCGCAGCCGCTCGTCTTCGATCGCCGCGACCTGACCGTCACCGGCCGCGTGCTCCGTGACGCGCTCGACGACCCGCCCGCGCCCCCCCGGGTGCGCGTCCCACACGAGCACCCCGCCGACGCCGGGCCAGCCGCCCTCGCGCTTGGCGACCTGGCGGAAGCCGTCGACGAAGGCCGGCCAGCGCCGCTCGTCGTACCACAGCGCCTCGACCTCGGCGATCGGGGCCTCGAGCTCGATCGTGGCGCGCGCGCGGCTCACCGGCCGAGCAGGTCCCTGAGCGCGTCGACGCCGGTCGCGAGCGCCTCCAGCCGCGGCCCCACGATGCGCCGCAAGCGCGCGAGCTCGGCTTCGCCGGCCGCCGTGATGCGGTAGAAGCGCCGGCTGCGACGCTCGGGGTGCTCCCACTCGCCGGCGATCAACCCGCGCGCCTCGAGGCGCCGCAGCAGCGGGTACATCGTGTTCGGGTTGATCGACAGCGTGCCGGCCGTGAGCCGGCCGATGCGCTCCATGAGCTGGTTGCCGTACGCGGGCGCCTCCGCCACGAAGCGCAGCACGAGCAGCGGCAGCAGGCCCGCGCGCCGCAGATCGCCGAGCAGGACGTCGCCGGCGCCCGTTCGCTTCGCCTCGGCGGCGCCGTCGACCTGGCCGCCGTCGTCCTGCACGAGCGCGCGCTCGTCCGCGACCTGCGGCCGGTCGGGCTTCTGCGCCTTGCCCTTCTTGGCCCGCTTGTCCTTCGCGCGGGCGCGCTCGTCCTTCGGCGCCTTGGCCTTGGGCGTCGCCGGCTTGCCCTTCGCCCGTGCCGGCTTGCCCTTCGCCCGTTCCCGATCCGCGCTCATGCCGCGATTATCGCGGAGCCCCGCAGCGGCCCCGCAGCGGCCCCGCAGCGGCCCCGCAGCGGCCCCGCCGCCGGCCCCGCCGGCCGGTCGCGCGCCGCCCACCCGAACGGGCGGTTGCGCTTGAGCGGCTCGGGCGGGGCTGCGACAGTCTCGTGCGATGAGCTCCACGGATGGACGCAGGGTTGCGCGTGCCCGGATGGCCGGGATCGCGGCGGGGGCGGTGCTCGCTCTGCTGGTCGTGCTGCTGATGCCGCTGCTGGCACCGGCCGACAGCCCCAACGACCAGCTGCCGAACCTCGTCTCGGACCGCCCGACCAACCCGTACCTGAGCGTCGCGAACGTGGGCGGCCGCAACCAGCTGCTCGTGCGCTTCAACGGCTACGTCCACAACGCGGGCAACGCGGCGCTGGAGGTGCGCGGCTCCGACCCGAGCAACCGCGTCATGCGGACGGCGGTGCAGCGCGTCTACCAGCGTGGCGGCGGCTACGTCGACGACGCGAGCGGCAACATCCAGCTGCAGTTCGAGAGCAACGACCAGCACAACCACTGGCACTTCATGCACGCGGCGCGGTACTCGCTCTGGAACGAGGCCAGGACCGCCGAGGTCGCCCCGGCCATGAAGGTCGGGTTCTGCCTGCTCGACTCGCAGCGCATGGAGGGGAGCGTCCCCTCGCGCTACACGGGCGACAGCTTCTGCCAGGCGGGCAACCCGACCGCCTCGAGCGTCTTCGAGGGCGTATCGGCCGGCTGGCGCGACGTGTACACGTCGAGCCTCGCCTTCCAGTGGGTCGACGTCTCCGACGTCGCACCGGGCGTCTACTGGCTGCGCTCCCAGATCGACCCGGACAACGTCATCCGCGAGACCAGCGAGGCCGACAACACGGCCGCCTACGCCGACAAGTCGACGACGATCCCCGGCTACCTCGCGACTGCGATCGACGCCGGCAGCGTGGCGCAGGATGCACCGAAGCAGATCGCGCTGGCGTCGACGTCGTTCGAGGACTCGTCGCAGTCGCTCGGCTCGGCCCGCTACCGGATCACCTCGATTCCCTCCCACGGCAAGCTCGACGTGGCGAGCGGCTCGGCCTTCTCCGATCCGACCGTCACCTACACGCCCGACCCGGGCTACAGCGGGCCGGACAGCTTCCGCTACTCGGCCGAGGATTCGCGCAGCGACTTCCCGCGCACGCCGGCGCAGGCGAGCGTCAGCATCTCTGTCGACGCGCCCCAGGCGCCGAGCGTCGCGATCTCGGGCGCTCCGGCGCGGCTGGTCGCCGGGACGAGCGCGCAGCTCAGCGCGACGGTGACCGGCGCCCCCGCCGGGGTCACCTGGAGCGTCGACGGCATCCCCGGCGGCGACGCGCAGCACGGGACGATCTCCGACGCCGGGCTGTACGCGGCGCCGGCGACGCCGCCGGCCGCCGGCGCGGTGACGATCCGCGCCGCGAGCGCGAACGCCAGCGGCGAGGTCGCGATCGCGATCGATCCGGTCCCGACGCCGCTGCCCGCGCCCTCCCCCACCACGGGCAACGCCGCCACGCCCGGCGGCACGCCGGCGGGCGGCGATGGCACGGCCGGCCTCAAGCCGGGTGCGCGCGCCCGCAACCCGCTCGGGCGCCCGGCGCTCGGCCAGTTCGGCAGCGCGCTCGTGATTCGCACGGTCTCGGCGCGGGCCGGCCTGGTGCGCGTCGTCGCCCGGCGGAACGGCAAGGCGATCGGCGCCTGCGGCTCGCGGCTGCCGGCCGGCGTCGCCTTCACGTGCCACCTGGCGCTGCGCCGCGGCACGAGCCCGCGCGGCGTGACCGTGTCGATCAGCCTCCGCGTGCGC